>NZ_RZSN01000055.1:0-31556 GCF_003997315.1 Mesorhizobium sp. M1A.F.Ca.IN.020.04.1.1 | reverse complement strand
CGCCCACCCCCCTCTGGCCTGCCGGCCATCTCCCCCGCAAGGGGGGAGATCAGCAGCTTGGCCGCCGGCGCTCTTCTTGCAACGGCGGTGATTGGCGAAGGTCGTGGCAACAGCCAATCTCCCCCCTTGCGGGGGAGATGTCCGGCAGGACAGAGGGGGGTGTGACGGAGCGCTGACGTGGGCCAAAAACTACTCAAACCTCTCCGGCAAATGATGCTCCTCGGCCAGGTCCGAGAACCGCGTGAATTCGCCATGGAAGGCGAGGCTGACGGTGCCGGTCGGTCCGTGACGCTGCTTGGCCACGATGCACTCGGCCTTGCCGCGCGCCTCGTTCATCTCGTTTTCCCACTTGATGTATTCGTCGGTGCCGAGCTTCGGCTCGCGGTTCTTGAGGTAGTATTCCTCGCGGTAGACGAACAGCACCACGTCGGCGTCCTGCTCGATCGAACCGGATTCACGCAGGTCCGAGAGCTGCGGGCGCTTGTCGTCGCGGCTTTCGACCTGACGCGACAGCTGCGACAGCGCGATGATCGGCACGCCGAGCTCCTTGGCTAGAGCCTTCAGGCCCGTGGTGATTTCGGTGATTTCCTGCACGCGGTTCTGCGAGGCGCGCGCGCTCGAGCCCTGCATCAGCTGGATATAGTCGATGACGATGAGGTCGAGGCCGCGCTGGCGTTTCAGCCGCCGCGCCCGCGCGGAGAGCTGCGCGATCGAGATGCCGCCGGTCTGGTCGATGAACAGCGGGATCTTCTGCATCGTCTGCGAGCAGGCGACCAGCTTCTCGAAATCCATCTCGGAGATCTCGCCGCGGCGGATCTTCGATGACGAGATTTCGGTCTGCTCGGAGATGATGCGGGTGGCGAGCTGTTCCGACGACATTTCGAGCGAGAAGAAGCCGACCACGCCGCCATTGGCCGCCTTGAAGGTGCCGTCGGCCTGCTGCGCCGGTTGATAGGCCTCGGCGATATTGAAGGCGATGTTGGTGGCCAGAGAGGTCTTGCCCATGCCGGGGCGCCCGGCAAGCACGATCAGGTCGGAAGGCTGCAGGCCGCCCATGCGGCGGTCGAGGTCGCGCAGCCCCGTGGCGATGCCTGACAGATGGCCGTCGCGCATATAGGCGGCGTTGGCCATGTCGACGGCGGTTTTGACCGCGTCGTTGAAGCTCTCGAAGCCGCCGTCGTAGCGGCCGGTCTCCGCGAGCTCGAACAGGCGCCGCTCGGCGTCCTCGATCTGCTCCGAGGGCGACATGTCGACCGGCGCGTCATAGGCGATGTTGACCATGTCTTCGCCGACGGTGATCAGCGCCCGGCGCGTGGCGAGGTCGTAGATGGCGCGTCCGTAATCGGCGGCGTTGACGACGGTGACCGCCTCGACGGCGAGCCGCACGACATACTGCGCCACGGTCATGTCGCCGACCTTCTCTTCCGCCGGCAGGAAGGTCTTCAGCGTGATCGGCGTTGCGATCTTGCCCATGCGGATGAGCTCGGCCGCGACCTCGAAGATCTTGCGGTGCAGCGGCTCATAGAAATGCGCGGGCTTGAGGAAATCCGAGACGCGGTAGAAGGCGTCGTTGTTGACCAGAATTGCGCCAAGCAGCGCCTGCTCGGCCTCGATGTTGTTCGGTGCCTCGCGGTAGAGCGGTTGCTCCGCCACGCCGAGCTTGCGCGCTGCTTCAGCCATGATGTCCCCGATTTCGATCCCGCTTCCTCGATATCAGAACTGGAAAAATCAGTGCTGACTTATCTGCAACAGTGAGGTTCCAACCGGCTTCGATGCTCGCGATTCACAACCGAAATTTTTCCGTGGAAAGAATCGTCATTGACTCGAATCGAAGTGCGCAACCCTAGCGGGCCTCGAACGAGAACAAAACAGGAAAATGCGATGCCGGCTATGTCAGTCGTGGCAAGCTTGTCTGCGCCGTGTCGCCTCGCCCCTGAATCACAAGCGGCTCAGCCAAGCGTGTCGCCCCAGTCCGCCCGCCTCGCCACCTTGAAGACATCGCCGTCGCGCTTGCTGGAGAGGCGCTCGCCGGCATAGCCGTTGGGCTGGCAGAGCTTGAGCACGACTTTGCCCGAACCGCCCTTTGGCGGCGCGATCACCCGTGACGCGCGCGCCGGCGCCGGCAGACGTGAGGCGGCGAGGTAGATGAACTTCTCGTCCTCCCACGGCACGTCGGCGTCCTTGGCGAGCCGATGCAGCCGCGAACGCGCGACGCGGCGCGAGAAATGGCACCAGTCTGGCGGAGCGAGCGGGCAGGGCGCCTCGTGCGGGCAGGGCGCCGAGACATGCGCGCCGGCTTCGATGAGCTGCCGGCGCGCGGCAAGGATACGCTGCCAGCCGGCCGGCGTGCCGGGCTCGACGATCAGCAGCGTGTCGGCCGTCAATCGCCAGAGCCGGTCGACGAGTTTTGGCAGCGAGGCCGGCGCGATCTCGTCGAGCACATAGGCGACGCTGATCAAGTCCGCCGGGTCGAGACCGTCGAGATCGATGGTGGCGTCGCCGGCTACCCAGCTCGCGCGGACAGCGATCGCGCCGGCGGCCAGCGACTGGCCGACCTTGCGCACCGCCGCGCTTGCCTCGACCAGAACCGCCCGTTCGAGCTCCGGCCAGGTGTCGGCCGTGGCCCAAAGCATGGTGCCAGGCCCTGCGCCGATATCGAGCAGGCTTTTCGGCTGGAAGTCCGGACGAGCGTCCGCCAGCGCGTCCAGGCAAGCGCGAACGGCGGCATAGGTGGCGGGCAGCCTGGTCGCCAGGTAAGCCTTCACCGCCATGTCTTCGCCCATATGCAGGCGGCCGTCACGCAACTCGGCGCGATAGCGTTCCGAAAGCGTTCTCGCGGCCTGTTTCAGCGCCGGCAGCGGTACTTTTTCGAGCAGGCTGTCGACGCCTTGCCGGAGCGCGGTGGGCAGTTCCAATTCAGGCTCCTCTTGGCGCGAGCAGGATCACCGAGGCGCCGACGATCGAGAGCGCGGCGCCGGCGAGGTCGAAACGGTCGGGGCGCACGCCTTCGGCTAGCCAAAGCCAGCCGAGCGAAGCGGCAATGTAGATGCCGCCATAGGCGGCGTAAGCGCGACCGGCGGCGCTCGTGTCGACCAGCGCCAAAAGGAAGCCGAACAATGCCAGCGACGCCAGACCTGGCACCAGCCAGAGCGGCGACTTCCCCAGCCGCCACCAGGCCCAGAAGCAAAAGCAGCCGGCGATCTCGGCAAGTGCCGCCGCGATGTAGATTAGGTAGTTCATGAAAAAGGCCTCGCGAACGAGACCTTTTTCGTGGCGTCAGGCCGCAATGGCAAGCGGCAATCGCCGCCGTTCTATTCCACCTTCTTGCGGCGGGTCGGCTTGACGGCGGGCGTCGCCGGCTCCTGATGGCCGAGGTCGCGCAATTCCAGCGCCTTCTCGCATTTGGCCATATAGTCGCGCGTCATCGGCAGCGTGTCGTTCTTCTTGGCGATCTGGAACTGGAAGATCACCAGGTCCTGCCAGCGGAAGGCGGCTTCCGAGGCCGCGAGGTAGAACTCCCACATGCGGCAGAAGCGCTCGTCATAGATAGCCTTCGCCTTGTCGCGGTTGGCGGCAAAGCGCTGGCCCCAATGCTTCAGCGTGTCGGCGTAGTGAAGCCTGAGAATCTCGATGTCCGTGACGATAAGGCCTGATTTCTCAATCGCGGGCAGCACTTCCGACATCGACGGGACGTAGCCGCCTGGGAAGATGTATTTGCGGATGAAGGCGCTGGTCGCCCACGGCACGCCGGACCGGCCGATGGTGTGGAGCAGCATCACGCCGTCGGGCTTGAGCAGCGTCGCCGCCTTGTCGAAGAAAGTCCGGTAGTGGTTGACGCCGACATGCTCGAACATGCCGACCGAGACGATGCGGTCGAAGCGTTCGTTGAGCGCGCGATAATCCTTGAGGTCGAAATGCGCGCGGTCCTGCAGGCCCAGTGCATGTGCGCGGTCGGTGGAGACGCTCTGCTGCTCGGTGGATAGCGTCACGCCCTGCACGTCGACGTCGAAGGCCTTGGCGAGATAAAGCCCGAGGCCGCCCCAGCCGGAGCCGATATCGAGCACCGTCTGGCCGGCCTTGAGTCTCAGCTTGGCGGCGATGTGGCGCTTCTTGGCGACCTGCGCTTCGTCCAGCGTCATGTCGGGCTGTTCGAAATAGGCGCAGGAATACTGCATGTCCTCGTCGAGGAAGAGCTTGTAGAGTTCGCCGGAGAGGTCGTAGTGGCGCTGCACGTTGCGGCGAGATCTCGACGCCGTGTTGATCTGCTGCAGGCGGCGGAAGGCATGGCGCAGACCTTCGATGGCCTTCGACCAGGTCACGTCGATGCCGCCGCTGCCCATGTTCTGGAAAGCGATCCGCATCACCCCGAGGACGCCGCCCTCGGGGATGTCCAGTTCGCCATCCATATAGGCTTCGGGCACGGCCAGCATCGGATCGAAGGTGATCGCGCGCTCGGCATGCATGGTCTTGATGTGGATGTGTACCGGTTCGCCGCTGCCGTCGCCGAACTTATGCGTCGTGCCTTTCGGCCCGGTCACTTTGAGGTCGCCGGTCCGCACCAGCCGTTCGAGAACGTGTTTCAACAGGATGTTCATGACCAAATGTCCCCTCAGACGGACCATCCGGCAGTCGGACCGAATGCCAAATCGAAAGTGCCACAGCGCATCGCCCGCGTCCAATCGACGCGCCACGCCGTAATCTGCAACAAGATATAGGGATCAGAAAAGTTCCTATTGGCACAAAAAAGCCCGGGTCGAAGACCCGGGCGTTGGTCCAGTCGGCGCTGGACGCAGGAGGAGCCGGAGCGCGGCTCCTGCCTTGTCGATCAGGCGTTGTCCTCGCCGCCTTCGAATTCGGCGTTCGGATCGAAGAAGTTTTCCGGCCGGGCGTTGTCGTTGATGTCTTCGCCATAGATGGCTTCGGCCGTCGTCAGCGTCTCGCCCTTGGCCTGGCGCTCCGCCTCATCGGCCGAGCGGGCGACGTTGAGCGTCACCGTGACCTCGACTTCAGGATGCAGCGCGATCGCCACGTTGGAGAGGCCGATGGTCTTGATCGGCTGGTTGAGCTCGATCTGGTTGCGGCTGACGGAGAAGCCCTCGGCGGTCAGCAGTTCGGCGATGTCGCGGGTCGACACCGAGCCGTAGAGCTGGCCGGTCTCGCCTGCCGAGCGCACGACGATGAAGCTCTTGCCGTCGAGCTTCTCGGCGATCTGCGCAGCCTCCGACTTGCGCTCGAGGTTGCGGGCTTCGAGCTGGGCGCGCTGGCCCTCGAACTTCTTCTTGTTGGCTTCGTTGGCGCGCAGCGCCTTGCCCTGCGGCAGCAGGAAGTTGCGGGCGAACCCATCCTTGACCTTGACGGTTTCGCCCATCTGGCCGAGGCGGGAAATGCGCTCGAGGAGAATGACTTCCATGGTTTCGTTCCTTTGGTTGGCGCCATCGCGGATGACGGCGGATTCTTTGGGAACAGGTCAGGAAGCAAATGGCGTCTTCGCCGGTGTCGCTGTCCTGCCTGTTTTTGGCAGTTAGAGGTTTATGGCCTCAACTCGGGATTTGAGCCTGCCCGTTGCGGCGCCCGTCGCCGTGGGCCGAAGCGGGCGGCAAGCCGCCCGCATCAATAGCTTAGCGAACCACGTAGGGCAGCAGGCCGAGGAAGCGGGCGCGCTTGATCGCCTTGGCGAGCTCGCGCTGCTTCTTCTGGCTGACGGCGGTGATGCGCGACGGCACGATCTTGCCGCGCTCGGAAATGTAGCGCTGCAGCAGACGCACGTCCTTGTAGTCGATCTTCGCAGCGTTGGCGCCGGAGAACGGGCAGGTCTTGCGGCGGCGATGGAACGGACGCCGGGTCGGGATCTGGTTGATGTCGACCATTATTCTGCACCCCCTTCAACGTTTTCGCGCGGGCGGCGCGGACCACGGTCGCCGCCATCACGGTCGCCGAACGAGCGCGGGCCACGGTCGCGGTCGCCGAACGAACGCGGGCCACGGTCGCCACGGTCGCGGTCGCCGAAGCCGCCGCGCTCGGAGCGCTCTTCGCGCTTCTGCATCATCGCCGAGGGGCCTTCCTCGTGCGCCTCGACCTTGATGGTGAGGAAGCGCAGCACGTCTTCCGACAGGCCCATCTGGCGCTCCATTTCGTTGAGCGCGGCCGGCGGGCAGTTGATGTCCATCAGCGTGTAGTAAGCCTTCCGGTTCTTCTTGACCCGGTAGGTGAGGGACTTCAGTCCCCAGTTCTCGATCCGGCCGACCGATCCGCCATTGGCGGCGATGACGCCCTTGTACTGTTCGACAAGCGCATCAACCTGCTGCTGCGACAGGTCCTGCCGGGCAAGAAACACATGTTCGTAAAGAGCCATTATGTTTTTCTGCCTTTCTTCGTTTCTCTCACCGGCCCTCGCGGCTAAGCCTCTGCAACTTGTCTGACCCGGTCGCAAAGGCGCGCGGGGAAGAAAGGAGCATCACGAGACGGTCGAGAGCGGAGACACGGGAGGCCCAAAGCGCTTCTGGCTTCATGACGCGGCCCTCTAAGGCCACGGCCCTCCGTTCAGCCCCCAGCAAGGACCGGCAGATTGCCGGCGTCTATACAGCAATTCGTGAGGAAGGCAAGGGCGGCAGAGAGGGTCGGCGGCTCCGCAGTGTCGCAGGCCTGGCGGCGCTTGTGGGAATTGGCTGACCCGCCGGCCGCAGGTCGGCCATTTCGTCGGAAGGCGATCCACTCAGCTCATATGCGCGACGAGCGGGACTACCGTCTCGGGGAAGAAGTCGGGCGCGACCCGGCGCTTGCCGAACATCATATCGTACTGGATCAGGCGGAAGTCGTTGATCTTCGGATCGATCTTCTTCTGCCGTGCCCAGTCGGGCGTCGCCTCGCCGGAGGGCGACAGCAAAAGGTTGCGGTCGACCACCCGGTAGTGCTCGCGCAAAGCGCCGAGGAAGCCGGTGTAATAGGGGTGGGTGATCCCGGCCGTAGTCAGGATATGATAGGGCAGGAAGGCGGGGCTCACCGAGCCCAGATTCTCGACCGGACCGGAGCGGTTCGACCAGATGATCAGCGGCGTGTCGTGATGCTCGAGCGCCGCCTCGGGCGTCGGCTCCTTGCGCGGCGCGACATTGTCCTTGAGGAAGCCGGTCTCGACATACACCGGGCCGAGCGGCGGCAAGTGGTCGCCGAAGAAGGCGATGATGGTCGGCCGCTCGCGCTTCTTCGCCCAGTCGATCAGGCGCTGCAGGCCGCGATCGGCGTCGGCCGAGCCTTCGGCGTAGGAGAGCAGCGATTCCCGCGCCCAGGTGCTGATCGGCGCGTCGACGCTATGGGTCGGATTGTAATAGCGGTAGGGCTCGTAGGGCCCGTGGTTCTGCAGGCTGACCGCGAACAGGAACACCGGCTCTTCGCTGGCATCGGCCTCGCGCATGATCTCGTCGGTCATAGCCGCGTCGGAGGCCAGCGGCCCGCGCTTTTCCATCGGCGGCAGCGTCTCTTCCGAGCGGAAGTCGCTGAAGCCGAAATCGGCGTAGACGGCGCCCCGGTTCCAGAACCAGTTGGTGCCCGGGTGGATGGCGCGCGCCCTATAGCCTTCGCTCTTCAGGAAAGTCGCCAGCGACGGCGTCGGCGTGCGCACATATTGCTGATAGGGAATCGAGCCCGCCGGCAGGAAGGCGTTGGAGAAGCCGGTCAGCGCCTCGAACTCGATATTGGCGGTCATGCCGCCGAATTCCGGCGAGAACATCGAGCCCGAGCGCAGCGCGCGCACCGTCGGGATCGGATCGGGCTTGATGCTGACGCCGGGGAGCTCCGTCGGATCCCAGAAGGATTCGCTCATCACCACGATGATATCCGGCTTCTGGTCGGGCACCGAGGCGGCAACCCCGGGACGCGCGATCGCATCCATCGTCTTCTCGGAATAGCCGGGCGGGGCCGAGACATGCGCCATCGGCACGTTGAGCGCGAAGGCGAGCGCGAAGCCGTTGGAGGCATAGTTCTCCTTCTGGTCCCACATGATCGGGATGATCTGCAGCCTGTCGCGCGTCCACGAGAAGGTGGCGTAGTCCATGATCGAGACGAAGAAGGCGAGCAGCGGCACGGCAAGCGTCAAGCGCGCCAGCCGTCCCTTGCGGCTGAGGATCGGCACACGCCGGCGCCAGAGCCGCCAGCCATAGACGAGCAGCGCGAGGCTGGCGACGATCGCCGCCGCAAGCAGCACGGCCGTCCAGGGGCGCTCGCGCACCAGAAGCGGCATCAGCGCCATGATCTGGCGGGCATAGAGGAAATCGGTCGGGTAGAGCGGATCGCCCAGATAGTGCGATTTCTGGTGACCGACAAAGGCCAATGCCAATGTCACCGGCGCGACGATCATCAGGCTTTGATGGCTGCGGCCGAGAATGGCGTCGAGCCCGATCAGCACCAGCGAAAAGACGATGATGGTGGTCCAGCCGGGCTTGAAGGGCTGCAGGAAGAAGTCGACGGTGCCGAAGAAGTCGCCGCGCACGATCCATTCGATGGCGAACACCAGAAGGGCGGAGGCAAGCAGCGTCGCCAGGCCGTAGCGGACAATCGGCCATCTGCGCCCCGGCAGATAGCCGGTGGACGGATCGTCTTCCAAAAATTGCGGCGCGGGTTTGGCCGCGCCTTTCCTGATCCTAGCCACTTTGCTTCCCCGGCCCATGTCACGCGTCTTCCACTCGCGTCACGCCACTGTCATCGAAATGTCACACAAAGCTAGCGCCTGTGGCGGAAATAAGAAGAGCCAGCAAACGATTCGTGAGCGGTTTTCATCAGGTGTGATCGCCAAAAAGCCTTTCAGAACAGGGAACTCGGCCGTTCTCCCGGCTGGAACAGCTGCTGAACTGGTGCTTGCGGGCTTGACTTGGCCGTCCGCCTTGCGCCAGAGGCAGGGAAAAACCAGCCGCTGGAGACGCTAACATGGCCGTCGCATTCACCTTTCCGGGACAGGGCAGCCAGGCCGTCGGCATGGGCAAGGACCTCGCCGATGCCTTTCCCGAGGCGCGCCGCGTCTTCGAGGAAGTCGATGAGGCGCTCGGCGAGAGACTGTCGAAGCTGATCTGGGAAGGGCCGGAAGAAACGCTGACGCTGACGGCCAATGCCCAGCCGGCGCTGATGGCGGTGTCGCTGGCGGCCGTAAGGGCGCTGGAATCGCGCGGTTTTTCGCTGAAGGACAAGGTGGCTTATGTCGCAGGCCATTCCCTCGGCGAATATTCGGCGCTTGCCGCAGCCGGCTTCGTTTCGGTGGCCGATGCCGCGCGACTGCTGCGCACCCGCGGCAACGCCATGCAGGCGGCGGTGCCGGCGGGCGAGGGCGCCATGGCCGCCATCATCGGGCTGGAGCAGGCTGATGTCGAAGCCGCCTGCGCCGAAGCGGCACAAGGCTCTGTCTGTCAGATCGCCAACGACAATGGCGGTGGCCAACTGGTGATTTCCGGCGCCAAGGCGGCCGTCGAACTGGCGGCGAAGCTCTGCGCGGAAAAGGGTGCCAAGCGGGCGCTGATGCTGCAGGTCTCGGCACCTTTTCACTCGGCATTGATGACGCCAGCCGCCGATATCATGCGCGAGGCGCTGGGCGGGGTCGCGAAAAGCGCGCCGGTGGTTCCCATCGTCTCAAATGTTTCGGTCACGCCGACCAGCGACCCGGATGAGATCGCCCGCCGCTTGGTCGAGCAGGCCGTCGCCCGCGTGCGCTGGCGCGAGACGGTGGAATGGTTCGGCGCCAAAGGTGTCGCGACGCTTTACGAGGTTGGCGCCGGCAAGGTGCTGTCGGGCTTGGCGCGACGCATCAACCGCGATATCGCGACCGGCGCCATCGGCGCGGCCGCGGAAGTCGAGGCGGCGCTGGCAACTTTAGGATAAACGGGAAACTCTTGCTGGCAGGTGCGGCATTCCTACTTCCATCCGTCTTTCTCCCGAAGTCGAGCATCGCCTCGACGATCTCGTGGCGATGACTGATCGAAGCAAAGCCGAATACCTGCGTGACTTCGTTGAACGTGGACTCGAAGATCTCGAGGACTATTACTGGGCTGCGGAAGTGCTGGAGCGGATCGAGGCTTGGTGAAGAATCGGTCGTGAGCGCCGAGAACTTCTGATATGGCCTGAACAACATGACAAAATGCGGAACGAGGGTCGCTCGCGGGGCGTCCGGAAGAATGAGGTTGAAGCAATGTTCGAACTGACCGGCCGTAAGGCGCTCGTCACCGGTGCATCGGGAGGCATCGGCGAGGCGATCGCCAGGGTGCTGCACAGCCAGGGCGCGATCGTCGGCCTGCACGGCACCCGCGTCGAGAAGCTGGAAACGCTGGCCGACGAGCTCGGCGACCGCGTAAAGCTCTTCCCGGCGGATCTGACCAACCGCGACGCGGTCAAGGCGCTTGGCCAGAAGGCGGAGGCCGATCTCGAAGGCGTCGACATCCTGGTCAACAATGCCGGCATCACCAAGGACGGCCTGTTCGTGCGCATGTCGGACGCCGACTGGGATTCCGTGCTCGAGGTGAACCTGACCGCCGTGTTCCGGCTCACTCGTGAACTCACCCATCCGATGATGCGCCGCCGCCATGGCCGCATCATCAACATCACCTCGGTGGTCGGCGTCACCGGCAATCCCGGCCAGACCAATTACTGCGCCTCCAAGGCCGGCATGATCGGCTTTTCCAAGTCGCTGGCGCAGGAGATCGCCACCCGCAACATCACCGTCAACTGCGTCGCCCCGGGCTTCATCGAATCGGCCATGACCGACAAGCTCAAAGACAAGCAGAAAGAGACCATCATGGCGGCGATTCCGACGCGGCGGATGGGCACCAGCGCCGAAGTTGCCTCGGCCGTCGCCTATCTCGCTTCCAATGAGGCGGCTTATGTCACCGGCCAGACCATCCACGTGAATGGCGGCATGGCGATGATCTAGGGTATTTGAGATTCAGGTGATGCCGGCCTGCAAACGGCGGCTTCCTGCGCTTCCGCTCCGGCCCTCGAAAGCCGCCATTTTCGGCTCGGCTTGAGCTGAATCTCACACACCCGGGCGACCGAGCCCCGGGCGCCTGTGAAAACAGCCATTTCGGCTTGGACGCCCGCTGTTTTTCGTGTAATGCGGCCGGCAACCCGGCGGTTCGGGCAAAAACCGGTCCTGTGGCGTTGCGTTTCCCACAAGACCATCTTTCAGCTTGATTAGCGGCATTCCGCCCGCTAACGAAGACAACACAACGTAAGACGAGGCCCCAAATGAGTGACACCGCAGAGCGCGTCAAGAAGATCGTCATCGAGCATCTCGGCGTCGATGCCGACAAAGTGACGGAGCAGGCGAGCTTCATCGACGATCTGGGCGCGGACAGCCTCGATACGGTCGAACTCGTGATGGCGTTCGAAGAAGAGTTCGGCGTCGAGATTCCAGACGACGCCGCCGAGACCATCCTGACTGTCGGCGATGCCGTGAAGTATATCGATAAGGCCTCGGCCTGAGGCTTTCCGCGGGTATCGCCGGGGAGGACCTGCGATGAGGCGAGTCGTCGTCACGGGCCTTGGCCTGCTTTCGCCGTTCGGCATGGGTGTCGAGCACAGCTGGAAGGAACTGCTTTCCGGCCGCAGCGCCGCCTGCCGCATCACCGAATTCGAGGTGGGCGACCTTGCCTGCAAGATCGCCCACGTCATTCCGCGCGGCGACGGCTCGAACGGCACCTTCAATCCCGAGGCCGTGCTCGAGCCGAAGGAACTGCGCAAGATCGGCGACTTCATCCTCTACGGCATCGCGGCGGCCGACGAGGCGCTGGCCGATTCCGGCTGGAAGCCCGAGACGCATGAGGACCAGTGCGCCACCGGCGTGCTGATCGGTTCGGGCATCGGCGGCATCGACGGCATCGCCGAGAACGCGATGATCCTGAAGGAGCGCGGCCCGCGCCGCATCAGCCCGTTCTTCATCCCCGGACAGATCATCAACCTGGTCTCCGGCCAGGTTTCCATCCGGCACGGGCTGAAAGGCCCGAACCATGCTGTCGTAACCGCCTGCTCGACGGGCGCGCACGCCATCGGCGATGCCGCGCGGCTGATTATCTGGGGCGATGCCGACGTCATGGTGGCCGGCGGCGCCGAAGCGCCGATCACCCGGCTTTCGATGGCAGGTTTCGCCGCGTGCCGCGCGCTCTCCACCGAGCGCAACGATGCGCCCGAGATCGCTTCGCGCCCCTATGACCGCGACCGCGATGGCTTCGTCATGGGCGAGGGCGCCGGCGTCGTCGTCCTGGAGGAGCTCGAGCACGCCAAGGCGCGCGGCGCCAAGATCTATGCCGAGGTCACCGGCTACGGCCTGACCGGCGATGCCTATCACATCACCGCCCCGGCCGAGGACGGCGACGGCGCCTTCCGCTGCATGGCGGCGGCGCTGAATCGGGCGAAGCTCTCGCCCGCCGACATCGACTACATCAATGCGCACGGCACCTCGACCATGGCCGACACGATCGAGCTCGGCGCCGTGGAGCGGCTGGTCGGCAATGCCGCTTCCAAGATCTCGATGTCGTCCACCAAGTCGTCGATCGGTCATCTGCTGGGCGCTGCGGGCGCCGCGGAAGCGATCTTCTCGATCCTCGCAATCCGCGACAACATTGCCCCCGCCACCATCAACCTCGACAATCCGGAACGCGAGACGGCGATCGATCTCGTGCCGAACAAGCCGCGCCAGCGCCAGATCGATGTGGCGCTGTCGAACTCCTTCGGCTTCGGCGGCACCAACGCCTCGCTCGTCTTCCAAAGTTACGATGGCTGAACATTCAGCCTACCGGCAGGTCCGCCGCCTGCCGTCATTTTTGCCAAATTTGCCCCTACACTTCGGCTAGGGGATTCGTTGCAAGATCAGACGGTAGGGCGCCATGAATACAAATCCGGGCGGCGGTGGAGAATTCGGACAGCGTCAGGCGCAAGGACCGATCGTGCCCAAGACAGCCGCCGAGGCGCTGCGCCCCGAGGCTGGCACGCCGCCGCCGTCGAAACGCTCGCGCGCGTCGCGCAGCCAGGTCGTCGTATTCCTGAATTTCTTCCTTTCGTTGGTCATCCTGGTCGTGCTTGCCTCGGGTGCCGCACTCTATTTCGGCATGCAGGCCTTCATTGAGCCGGGTCCGTCGGCCAATGGCGACACCTTCATGGTCAAGCCGAACACCGGCGTTCAGGAGATCGCCGACCAGCTGGAGCGGCGCGGCCTGGTCAGCGATGCGCGCATCTTCAGGCTGGGGGTGCGTGCCACAGGCAACGATTCCGCGCTGAAGGCCGGCGAATACGCCATCAAGCCGCGCGCCTCGATGCGCGACATCATGGAGCTGTTCAAGAGCGGCAAGTCGGTAATGTATTCGTTGACCATCCCAGAGGGGCTCACGGTTGAGCAGGCGCTGCAGCGCGTGGCCGAGCAGGAGGCGCTGACCGGCGACATGCCGGCGGCCATGCCGCCCGAGGGCAGCATCGCGACCGACACGCTGCGCTTCACGCGGGGCGCCACCCGGCAGCAGATGGTCGACAAGCTGGTCGCGGACCAAAAGAAGCTGGTCGAGGACGTCTGGACGCATCGCGCGCCCGACCTGCCGATCGCCAATATGGAGGACTTCGTCATCCTGGCCTCGATCGTCGAGAAGGAGACGGGCAGGGGCGACGAGCGCTCGCGCGTGGCCGCGGTCTTCCTCAACCGGCTCGCCAAGGGCATGCGGCTGCAGTCGGATCCGACCATCATCTACGGCCTTTTCGGCGGCAAGGGCAAACCGGCCGACAGGCCGATCTATCAGTCCGACATCGAGAAGCAGACGCCGTATAACACCTATCTGATCAAGGGCCTGCCGCCGACGCCGATCGCCAATCCGGGCCGCGCCGCACTCGAGGCGGTGGCCAATCCGTCGAAGACCGACGACCTTTATTTCGTCGCCGACGGCAATGGCGGCCATGTCTTTGCCGCGACGTTGGAAGAGCACAACCAGAACGTCGCCCGCTATCGGGCGGTGCAGAAGAAGCAGGCCGATGCGGCGGCCAAGGCCTCCGGCCAGACGACGGCGCCGGCCACTCCCGACGACGGTGCCAGTGCAGGCGCCAGCGGCGAAAATGGCGACGCGGCCCAGTAGGCCGCGCTGATTGCCGGATCTGGCCCGCCTCCTTTGACGCCGGGCCGTATTCATGTTTTGAGGGGACATCCGACGCTGGCCAGAGGTCCGGCGTCTTGCTAGGGGCGCATGCTCGGGCAATCGCGCCGGGCCTGCGTCAAGGGGTGACACGCATCATGAACGTGCAGAGCATGACCGGTTTCGCGCGAGCCGTCGCTGAGCTCGACGGCACGTCGATCGCCTGGGAAGTCAAATCGGTCAACGGCAAGAGCGTCGAGGTCAGGCTGAGGCTGCCGCAGGGTTTTGACCGGCTGGAGCCCGCTGTAAGGCAGACCGTGCAGAAGCGCTTCGCGCGCGGCAATTTCCAGGCAACGCTGACTGTCGCGCGCGCCGCCGCCCAGCAGGCGCAGCCGGTGGTCAACGAGGCGTTCCTGAAGGACCTGGCGGGACTGGCCAAGCGCCTCCAGGAGCAGTTCGGCACCGCGCCGGCGACGGCTGACGGTCTGCTGGCGCTGCGCGGCGTGCTCGACATCCTGGAGACGGTCGAGACCGAGGAGGAGCGCGCCGCCCTCGACGCGACGATCCTGTCGGCGCTGGACATGGCGCTGGCCGGATTGGAGCAGGCAAGGCAGAGCGAAGGTGCCGCGCTGCGCAAGTTGTTGTCCGGCCATATCGACGCCATCGAGGCGCTGACGCTGAAGGCCGAGGCCGACCCGTCGCGCGAGCCGGCGGCGATCCGCGAGCGCATCACCGAACAGGTCCGCCTGCTGATGGATGCGTCGGCCAATCTCGACGCGGTCCGTCTGCATCAGGAAGCGGCCTTCCTCGCCACCAAGGCCGATATCCGCGAGGAGATCGACCGGCTGAAGACGCATGTCGCATCGGGCCGCGCGCTGCTTTCCAGCGGCGGCGCCGTCGGCCGCAAGCTCGATTTTCTGGCGCAGGAATTCAATCGCGAATCGAATACCTTGTGTTCCAAGTCGAATGCCGCCGCGGTCACCGCGATCGGGCTGGAGCTCAAGGCGGTGGTCGACCAGTTTCGCGAGCAGGTTCAGAATCTGGAGTGACGGGGATGGTTGCCAAGGAGCCTACGGCCACCAGGGATCTGGGGTCCCGCATCCGCCGCCGCGGGCTGATGCTGGTGCTGTCGTCGCCGTCGGGCGCCGGCAAGTCGACGATTGCGCGCAATCTTCTGGAAAGCGATTCGAGCCTGGAGCTGTCGGTCTCCGTCACCACCAGGCCGCGTCGCGGCTCGGAGATCGAGGGCGTCCATTATCTTTTCCGCACCATGCGCGAGTTCGAACGGCTGCGCGATTCCGACGCGCTGCTCGAATGGGCCGAGGTGCACGGCAATTTCTATGCGACGCCGCGCGAGCCGGCCGAGGCAGCACTTGCCGAAGGCCGCGACATGCTGTTCGACATCGACTGGCAGGGCGCCCAGCAGCTCAAGGAGAAGATGCGCGCCGACATTGTCTCGATCTTCATCCTGCCGCCTTCGATGAAGGAGTTGAAGGCGCGCCTGAAGCGCCGCGCCGAGGACCAGGAGCAGGTCATCGAGACCAGGCTGAAGAATGCCCGCGTCGAGATCGAGCACTGGAAGGAATATGACTTCGTCATCGTCAATGACGATCTCGACCGCGCCTTTGCCGAGGTGCGTGCAATCGTTACAGCCGAGCGCCTGCGCCGCGACCGTCGGCCGGGCCTGTTCGATTTCATCTCGGGCTTGCTGGACGAGAAGACGGAGTGAGAGGCAGTGCCTCCCCTTCTCCCACAAGGGGAGCAGGAGGCCGGCAGGCTACACCGCGTTCGTCAACCTTACGAACTCTTCCACACTCAGCGTCTCGGCCCGGCGCGTCGGGTCGATGCCGGCGCGAGTGAGCAGGGCTTCTCCGCCCAAGCTCTTCACGCTTTGCCGCAGCATCTTGCGGCGCTGGCCGAAGGCGGCTTCGGTGATGCGGCCCAGCCTCTTGCCGTCGGTGGGCAGGGGAGATGCACGCGGCACCAGATGCACCACCGAGGACGTGACCTTCGGCGGCGGAGTGAAAGCCTGCGGCGGCACGTCGAAGACGATCTTTGCCTCGGTGCGCCAGCCGGCAAGCACGCCGAGCCGGCCATAGGCGCCGCTGCCCGGGCTTGCGGTGATGCGCTCGGCCACCTCGCGCTGGAACATCAGCGTCATCGATTGATAGAAGGGCGGCCAGTCTGCCGTCGTCAGCCAGCGGATCAGAAGCTCCGTGCCGATGTTGTAGGGCAGGTTGGCGGCGATCTTCACCGGGCTGCCGTCCGTCGTGCCGGCAAGCGCGGCAAAATCCGTCTTCAGCGCATCGCCGGGAATGACCTCGAGCCGGCCTGGATAATGGCCGGACACCTGCGCCAACGCTTCTAGACAGCGCTCGTCGCGCTCGATGGCGATCACCCGTTTGGCGCCGTTGAAGAGCAGCGCCCGGGTCAGCCCGCCTGGGCCGGGCCCGACCTCGATCACGGTCGTCTCGCTGAGGTCGCCGGCCGCGCGCGCGATCTTGCTCGTCAGATTGAGGTCGAGCAGGAAGTTCTGGCCGAGCGCTTTCTTCGCCTGCAAACCGTGGCGCTCGATCACCTCGCGCAGTGGCGGCAATCCGTCGATGGTCGTGCGCCCCCCGCTCAAATCGAGCCTCATGCCGCCGCAGTCCGGCGGCCGCTGTCGGCGAGGCGGCGCGCCAGCCTCAGCGCCGCGATCAGGCTGTCGGCGCGTGCAATGCCCCTGCCGGCGATGTCGAACGCCGTGCCGTGGTCCGGCGAGGTGCGGATGAAGGGCAGGCCGAGCGTCACATTGACGGCCTCGTCGAAGCCCAGCGTCTTGGCTGGGATCAGCGCCTGGTCGTGATACATGCAAAGGGCTGCGTCATAGCCGGCGCGTGCCTGCGGATGGAACATCGTGTCGGCCGGCAGCGGCCCGACGGCGTCGATGCCCTCGGCCTGAAGCGCCTCAACGGCAGGCAGGACGATCGACAGATCCTCCGCGCCCATCGCGCCGCCTTCGCCGGCATGCGGATTGAGCCCGGCGATGGCGAGCCTGGGCCGCGCGATGCCGAAGCGGCTCTCGAGGTCGGCCGCGGTGATGCGTCCTGTGGCCACGATCAGCTCGCTCGTCAGAACCTTCGGCACCTCGGCAAGCGCGATGTGGATGGTGACCGGAACGGTGCGCAATTCGGGCCCGGCAAGCAGCATCACCGGCGTCACCTCGGCGCCGGTGTGGCGCGAGGCCAGATGCGCCAGGTATTCGGTGTGGCCGGGAAAGCGAAAGCCGGCGTCGTAGAGCGGCTTCTTGGCGATGGGACAGGTGACCACCGCTGCGGCGCGGCCGGCGAGGCAGTCGGCGACGGCGCGGTCGATCGCTTCGATGGTGCCCGCGGCATTGGCCGAATTCGGCTTTCCGGGACTGTCCAGATGCCGGGCGTAGAGTGGCACGACGGGCAATGCGCGGGGAAAGTGGTGTGCCGCTTGCCCCGGCAAGGTCTCCATGATCGCCACGTTGGCCCCGATCTGACGCGCCCGCGCCTTGATCAGGGCAGGGTCGGCGAGCAGGTAGAAGGGCGGCACGCCGGCGCTGTCGCCCGCCTGCCAGGCGGTGATGGCGATCTCGGGCCCGATGCCGGATGGATCGCCGACGCTGAGCGCCAGCGGCGCGTCGGTCCTACTTGCGCTCATGGCGTAACGTGGGGCGCCATGCCTGCTTCGAAGCAGGGCGGGTGGCTCGAGCCTTGTTCTGTCATGCGCCGCAACGGCCTATCGCTCGACGATGGTGGCCTTCTTGCGCAGTTCCTCGACATATTTCTTGCTGAGCTCGTCGGCGTCCTTGTCGTTGCTGCCGCCTTCGGCCTGGAACACCATCTGGGCGGCCTTGTCATCGGAAACCTCGCGCGAGGAACAGATACCGATGAACTCGACGCCGCGTTCGGTCTCGCGCGTCGGCGTCGCCCCTCCGACCTTGGTCGCCTTGATCTGTTCGGCCCAGTCCGACGGCAATTGTGGCGCCAGCACGCGGCCGAGATCGCGCACCGTGACGTCGATCAGCCCCTTGGCGAATTCGCGCGTGGTGTTGCAGCCGTTGAAGCGGGCACGCATGGCGTCGGCCTCGCGCTTGCGCTTGGCAAGCGTAGCCGAGCGCTCGGAAGCGGGCACCACGAAGATGACCTGCTGCAGCATATATTCCGTGGCGCTCGGCTTGGAGCCGCCCTTGTCGAGCATGCGGCGGACCGCGTCCTGCTCGGTCACCGAGCCACCCTCGCCGGAGCGGTAGCGCGCGCCAAGCGCCTGGTTCCAGGCCATCTGCGCGCGGATGAACTCCTTGAAATGCTCCTTCGTAACGCCGGACTGCGCCATGACGGCGTCGAGCTTCGCGAGCGGCATCTTGTTGTTGGAGGCAAAACGCTGATAGGCGGCGTCGACCTGCTGGTCGGTGATTCGGATGCCGAGCCGCTTGGCCTCGGCAAGCCGCAGCGTCTGGTCGATCATTTCCTTGGCCGCGTCGCCTTTCTTGCGCTGCAGCTTGAAGAATGCGGCGCGATGGGCGATGTCGCCGGTGGTGATCGGTATGTTATTGACGACATATTTGATCTGGCTGGCGAATGCCGGCGGCGTCATTGCCGCGATCGAAACCGAGGTCGCCGCCACCAGCAGCGCGAATCCTGCCGAAAACAGGTATTTCCTCATCTCACCTTCCCAATTCCTATCCGCCACGACGGCGCCGCACGTCCTCCGAACGCATGCGCTATGTGGTCGACCCCATGCCCGTCCTATGCGGCGAAACAATGTCGCCGGCGCATGACCCCGAGAATGGGCCCCACTTTCGAAGGATCACGCGCCAAACCAAGCTTCACGCCAGCGACGGCGCACGCCGTGACCGGCGCTGCCTCCGCTTACTGGATCGTGTCGACGCCGCTGGTCGACGAGCCGAAATCGCCGAGCGTGCGGAACGACAGGTTGAAGCCGATATTCTGCGACACCTCCTTGGTGACCGTATCGCGCGTCTGCGAGAACGTCATCACATAGGTGAAGCAGGAATCGTTATAGGCGAAGCCGACGCCGTCCTTAACCAGGACGCTTGTCTCCAGATCGTAGGTGCCGGTGCCGAAGACCCGCCAACTCTCGGCCAGGTGCGTAGAGGCTCCGAGCGTGACCTCGTGGCGGTCCGTGGCGAAGCCGTAGAGCGGCTGCGCCTGGATGAAGGCATATTTGGCGCTGAGCGAAACCGGCAGGCCGGAATAGGCCGCCTTGATCTCCGCGCGCCTGACCTCGAATGTCTGCTCGTCGAACCGGCCGCTGAGCGAGCCGGAGAAGCCGCTCGGGCTGTTGAAGCCGATGAGGCCGACATAGTCGGACTTGGCGGTCTGCAGGCCCGAATAGGCGCCGACATTGACGAGGTCCGGCGCGTCGAAGGAGTTCTCGCCGCCCAGTTGGTAGGATTGGCCGAAGATGGCGTTGGTGCCCCAGCCGTTTCCATAGGCGCCGGAGTAGCGGAAGCCGACATTGGCGCGCGTGCCGCCTTCGATGCGATCGTAGCCGGAGAACTTGTCGCGCTCGAACAGGGTCGTGGCGTCGAAGACGAAGCTCTGCGCGTCCTCGTTCGGAATGGCCAGCCCGCCGACATATTGCTCGTTCGGCCGCACGAAGATCTGCGCTGTCGGTTCCAGGACATGACTGGAGTTCGACATCGAGAACAGGAGTGGCCAGCGCATCTCCAGGCCGAGCGTGGCCATGTAGCGGGCGAGCGAGGAGCGCATGTCGACATCCTCGCCGAGATTCGCCGCCATCTGGTTGACCGCCGCCAGCGATTCGGATGTGGTCGACACATAGCCGGCGTCGCCACGGAAGGCGAGCAGCGGCGTCAGCTGCAGTCCGTCATCGGTGGTGAAGGTGCGCTTCCATTCGGCCTCCGCCGTCAACCGGCTGGACTGGCCCTCGAGGCCGCGCACGTTGTTAATGGAAGTGTCGTCGAGCGGATTGGCCAGCACCGCGTCCAGCCGGTCCCGGCTGATGACGCGCGCATTGACATTGAGCGACAACTGCCCGCCCGCCACCGACATGTCGGGAATATAGGCGTAGTCGAACGACGGCAGCACCCAGGGCTGCTTGGCGGAGCGCGCCGTCGGGTCGCTGGACAGCGTGTCTTCCTGCACCTCGAATCGCATTGCCCTGACATCGAAATAATTACGGTCGCTCAGGCCCGTCAGATAGATCGACGACTGGTGGACGAGGTCGTTGTAGCCGTCGATGTTATAGGTGCGCGAAAAATTCTTGTCGGTCTGCAGCAGCACGTCCCAGCCGAAGTTCCAGCGCTCGTTGATGGCGAACTGGCCTTTGGTGCCCATCATGCCGCGGAACTTGTTGGGATCGTTTGGCTCTCCCGAATCGACGGTAAAGCGATTGCCCGTGCCGATGAAGGCGTCCGGATCCTGCTGATTGATGCCGGCGATTTTCAGGCTGTATTCGCCATTGTTGAAGCGCTGCCGCCATTCGGCCTCGCCGAGGAAGCCCTGCTTGGTGTAGCCGCTGCCGGTGACGGTCAGGTCATAGGTCGGCGACAGTGCGAAATAGTAGGGTACTTTGAGGCCGACGCCGAGGTTGTTGTTGTAGACGATGCCGGGGATCAGGAAGCCGCTCTTGCGCTTGACCGTCGGGTCCGCGATCTCGAAGGCTGGCAAATAGGCAAGCGGATAGCCGAAGAACTCGAAATTCGCATTCTCGAAGCGAACCGTCTTCTTCTCGCCGTTCCAGATGATCTTCCTCGCCTTGACGCGCCATGTCGGCGCCGAGTCGGGCTTGTCCTCGCAAGGCTCGCAAGCGGTGTAGATGCCGTTGTGGAATGTCGTCAGCACGCCGCCCATGCGTTCGGCGCTTTCGGCGGCGAAATAGGCCTTCTCGACCGTCTCGACGCGCAGCGCGTTGACGAAGCCGTCGGCGAAATCGTCGGTGATGTCGATATGCTCGGAATTGATCTTGGTGCCGTCGCTGTTGATGAGCTCGACGGCGCCGCTGGCGACGAGGCGCTTGGTATCGCGGTTGTACACGACGCGCTGGGCGACGAGCTTGTTGCCGCCATAGTCGATCTGCACGCCGCCGACGGCCGTCACCGTGTGCTTGTCGTTGTCATAGACGAGCGTATCGGCGGCCAGCAGCATCTGTGTGCCGGAGGGAACAGGCTTCGCCGTGATGGTCTGCGCCAGCGCCGGCACCGTCGGTACCACGCAAGCGAACAAACATGCCAAGGCTGTCGCCCCATAAAGGCGTGCCAGGCCGGCCTGCCTATGGCTGCGCAAACCAGCCTCCCTCACTAGCCGTCTTCCTTGTATAGCAGAAAAGTCACCCCGAAGAACATAGCCACGACAACCGGAACCCATGCAGCCACCACTGTAGGCACGAATCCGGCGACCCCGAATGCCTTGACCAGTACCGAAACGACATAAAGCAGAAAGCCGGCCAGGACGCCACCCAGAATCATCGTCGCCGACTGCCCCATCCGCGCAAATCGCATTGAAACTGTTGCCGCAATCAGCGTCATGGCGACGAGGAGGAACGGCAGCGCCACCAGCGAATCAAACTGCATGGCGAAGGCATTTGCCTTGAGGCCGAAGGAGCGGGCAACCTCGATCTTTGCCGGCAGATCGTAGAACGGGATGGTTTCCGGGCGCGCCAGGCGTTCCTGCACGAATTCCGGCTTGAGGTTGGTGGCCACGCGGTCGGAAGCCTCGGCACGGATGTTGCCGTCCTTGAACAGCTTGACGTCCTGCAATTCCCAGTAGCCGTCGCGCAGGAAGGCGCGCGCGGCGTCCTTGCGCTCGACGATGTTGCCCTGCTGGTCGAGGACGAAGAATACCGCGTCCGCCATCTCCAGTCCTTGGTTGAGGATGGCCCGGGCGCCGATGATGGTGTCGCCGGAGTTGGTCTTTTGCCTCAGCCAGGGCGTCGTGTCCTCCGCGACGGAATTCGACTTGCCGGCGCGCAGCTGGTTTTCCATCTGCTCCGACCAGGAAAAGCCGTGCGCGGCGATCGGGTTGAGCACGCCGACCGACAGCAGGCCGAACATCAGCGCGCCGACGCAGCACGGGAACAGGAACTGCCAGGCCGAAACCCCGGCCGAGCGCGCGATGACAAGCTCGTAGCGGCGGTTGAGCGACACCAGCGTTGCCATCGCCGAAAACAGCCCGACGAAAGGCACCGTCTGCAGCATGATCATCGGCATCCTCAGCGCCGAAATGGCGAAGGCGGTGCCGTAGGTGAAGCCCGGCAGTCCGGTCGTGCGGCCCGAAAGTTCGGTGAAATCAATCAGGAACACCAGCGCCAAAAGGCCGAGGAAGAACCAGATGGTGATCGACACGTAGCGGAAGAAGAAATAACGGCCCAGCGTCCAGCCCATCGTCAGGCTCCCTGGCCGGAGATGCCGCGCCGGGCGAGCCACAGCTTGAGCGCCGTCCAGCCCTCGCTGACGCGGCCGGCGAAATTCGTCATCCAGTCGGCCCAGGCGGCGGGCAGTTCCATGCTCCGCGACGAGACGATGAACCAGGCGGAGACCGCCGACGCCACGATCGGAACGGCGTAGACCATATAGGCGTAGTACCAAACCTTGTCGGCCTTGCCGGCGGCGAAGAAGCCAAGCCAGCGGACGAAAAGGGCGATAGCGATTGCCGTGATCAGCGGATGGATGCGCGCCTCGCGGTGCGAGCGCGCGTCGCCCGCGACCGCAAGCGCGATCAGCGCGAAGACCAGCGAATAGGACCATTCGGAGAAGCGCTGGTTGACCTCGGCCGTATAGCTGCCCGGATTGCGCTGGTACATCTTGTCGTTGGGATCCGGGTCGAGCAGGTATGGCGTCGTCCGGTCCTTGGGCAGCAGCGTGATCTCGTTCGCCGCCGACATGAAGGCTGACAGGTCGAAGGCGTAGGAGGTGAAACGGATGACCGAAAGGTCGCCGGTCACCGATTTGCGGTTGATGACGCCGTCATTCATCATCAGCACCTTCTCGTCGCCTTTTTCGACGATGCTGCCGGTCTTTGCGTAATAGGTGAGGTTGGCGCCTTCCTCGCGCGAATCGGCGACGAAGATGCCGCCGAGCTTGTTGTCGGGCAGCCGTTCTCCGATCTGCAGGAACAGGCCGTCGTCGATCTTACGGAAGGTGCCTTCCTGGATGATCAGTGACAGAAGGTCGGCGCGCGAGGCCGCCACCAGCTGCCGGTTCTTCTGCCTGGCATAGGGATCGACGCCGTTATCGACGGCAAAGGAAAAGACGCTGGCCGCCAGCGCCAGCAGAAGGATCGGCCGCGCGATCGCCCAACGCGAGGCGCCCGCGGCGTTGATCACCGCCAGCTCCGAATCCGTGTTCATGGCGCTCAGCGTCTGCGCCACCGCGACCACCAGCGCGAACGGCACCACGATCGGGACGATCGAGGGGATGATCAGGGCCGCGACTTCGAAGAAGGTCAACGCCGACTGGCCGCTGTCGGTGACCAAGTCGATCTTGGCGAGCACCTGCGTCGTCCACACGATCGCCAGTGTCCACGCCAGCGCCGCCAGGAACATCGCGGTAGCGCGACGCATGATGTAGCGTTCAACGACCTTCATGAAGGCTTTTCTCGATTGTGCCGAACGGCATCATGCCCGCCGACAAGGTAGTCATCCGCCGACGCCTGCACAACCGGGTCCATAGGCGGCTCATCTGGTTTGTCCTCTCCACGCCACGCGCCCGGCGCGGCGGAGTCTCCGCGTCAATGAATAAGAAATGCGAAACATTGATGGTTAACAACAGGTTGCGGCATAAAGCTTGCGTTCCGCCGCGACGAATCCTTGGTTGGTTTCGGCGCCGATATAGACAGCGATTTCGGCCAAAGTCTTGCCAAATGGCCGAAAACGACCAAATGTCGCGCACGCTTAAAAGCCGGTTCGCGGCGCCTCACCCCGGAAGCAGGATCTGATGACTTCGAGACCTTCGATTGCCTTCGCCAAATTCGCCGCGCCCAAAAAAGGCAGCGTCTTCGTGCTTGCGGCCGACGGCGGCGGCCTTGGCGATGCCGCGAAGGCCTGCGACCCGGCTGGCGCATTGGCGCGCGCGTTTCCGGTCGCCGATTTCTCCGGCAAGTTCGCGAGCTCGGTGGAAGTGCTGGCACCGGAGGGAACCTCTGTCGACCGGCTGGTGGCCGTCGGCGCCGGCAAGGTCGCAAGCCTCGACGACTACGCCTGGCTGAAGCTCGGCGGCGCGGTTGCCGCCGCGCTGCGCAAGGCTGTGGAAGTCGCTGTCATCCTCGATCTTCCGGACCTCCAGCCGGACGGCAGGCAGGCGGCGCACCTTGCCGCCGGCATCCTCCTGCGCAGCTACGGCTTCGACAAATACAAGACCAGGAAGGACAAGGAAGACGGCCAATCCGACGCGAAGGGGGCGGAGAGCAAAAAGGCCGAAACCGCAAAGCCGGCCAAGATAACCATCCACTGCGCCGACCCTTCCGCCGCCAAGAAGGCCTTCGCCGCGGAAGAGGCGGTTATCGAAGGCGTGCTGCTTGCGCGCGATCTCGTCAACGAGCCGGCCAATACGCTCGGTCCGGTCGAGTTCGCCGCTCGCGCGAAGGAACTGGAAGGGCTCGGCGTTGAGGTCGAGATCCTCACCGAGAAGGAGATGAAGAAGCTCGGCATGGGCTCGCTGCTTGGCGTCGCGCAGGGCTCGCCGCGCGGCGCCCGCATGGCCGTCATGCAATGGAAGGGCGGCAAGGCCAAGGACGCGCCGATCGCCTTCATCGGCAAGGGCGTCACCTTCGACACCGGCGGCAATTCGATGAAGCCGGCCTCCGGCATGGAGGACATGAAGGGCGACATGGGCGGTGCCGCCGCGGTCACCGGGCTGATCCGTGCGTTGGCCGCCCGCAAGGCCAAGGCCAATATCGTCGGCGTCATCGGCTTGGTCGAGAACGCTGTCGACGGCCATGCGCAACGCCCGGGCGACATCGTCACCTCGATGTCGGGCCAGACGATCGAGGTCTTGAACACCGACGCAGAAGGCCGCTTGGTGCTCGCCGATGCGCTCTGGTACACCAACGATCGCTTCAAGCCGAAATTCATGGTCAATCTGGCGACGCTGACCGGCGCCATCATGGTCGCGCTTGGCCAGCACTATGCCGGCCTGTTTTCCAACGATGACGAGCTGGCCGGCAGGCTTTTCGGCGCCGGCCAAGCGACGCAGGAGCGGCTGTGGCGCATGCCGCTTGGTGCCGAATACGACAAGCTGATCGAGTCCAAGAACGCCGACATGAAGAACATCGGCGGCCGCTATGGCGGCGCCATCATCGCCGCGCAGTTCCTGCAGCGTTTCGTCAAGGACACGCCCTGGGCGCATCTCGACATCGCCGGCACCGCGATGGGCGCGCCGGCGAGCGAGATCAACCAATCCTGGGGCTCCGGCTTTGGCGTGCGGCTGCTCGATAGGCTGGTACGCGACCATTACGAAGGGTAAGGCTGTCGTGGCCGACATCCTGTTCTACCACCTGACCGAATCGACGCTTGAGGAAGCCCTGCCGGGCCTGCTCGAGCGCAGTGTCGAGCGCGGCTGGCGCGCGGTCGTGCAGACCGGCACGGAGGAACGGCGGGACGCGCTCGACCAGCATTTGTGGACGTTTCGCGACGACTCCTTCCTCGCGCACGCCACCGACCGCGAAGCCTATCCGGCCGAGCAGCCGATCCTGCTCACCACGGGGGAGGGCAACCCCAACGCTGCCCAGATCCGCTTCCTAGTCGATGGTGCGCACCCGCCCGAGCTTTCGGGCTACGAGCGCGCCGTCTTCCTGTTCGACGGCCACGACGCAGCGCAGCTCGAAGGCGCGCGCAGCCACTGGAAGACGATGAAGGAAGCCGGCCACGCGGTGACCTACTGGCAGCAGACGCCCGACCGTCGCTGGGAGCGCAAGGCGTGAGAGTGATCAGCGGTCGCTGATCGTCGTCTTGTTGATTTTCGTGCTGGGCGGAAGGTCCTTCACCTGTCGGTGGATTTGGCCGGCGATATGCACTTTGACCCTGAAGAAGTCTTCTTGATTTGCTCGACGGACATTTCCCCACCGAGCACGGGTGGCGTTTCAAAGTCGTAACATTCGCCGGCGGCAGGCGCGCTACATCAGCGATGCGGTGGCCATGCGATTTTTGGCGGTATTCGGCTTCTTGTCGCCGACATACTCAACATTCGTATCGATGAGGCGGTCGCTGTCGATGCCAATCGCGGTCATGATGTCCATGATCGCCTTGATCCGTTGCTTGGCCAGGCCTTGTTCGTCTTTGCCGCATTGGCGCCCGTGATCTCCTTGGCGGCCAATGCCGTCAGTTCCACGTTGCAACGCGAATCCTTGATGCTGTTGGCGAACTTCTCGAGGTCGCGTTTGACCGGGGGTGAAATCACCGAGGATCTGCTGTCGAAGAAGAGGGCGACCTGGGCAGGGCTTCGCTTTTCATACTGCCGGCAGGAGATCCCTTGCTTCGGCAAGGTATACAGGATAGCGCTCCGCGCCTGGTTCTTATCGCTGGCGCTATCGTCGACCCAATGAGAAAGCGCCAGCACCATTTCGGGCTTGACGCCCTGCGCTTTCAAAAACGCGCGTGTGGCGTTCAGCCTTTGGCCGGCAATGCCATCCGCCTTGTCGTACGCGCCTTCCTTGCTGGCCGTCGCGTAGACCCGGTAGCCGCAATCGCGACCGGCGTCCTTGACGAATGCCGCCAGCCCTTTCGCGGTTTCGTCGGAAATCTTGCCGTCGCCCTTTTTGAACAGGACGCGGTACGAGTTCCACTGGGTGCACTTCGGCCCGACGTCGCGCTCCTGGGCGGCGGCTGTGAAAAATGCGGCGCTGAGGGGAATGACGAAAAGACCCAGGACAAGGCCGACAATACTTTTCATTTCTTTGGCGCCCTCCACACTGACCCGATCTGTTCTTATCGCACTTCGCACCTCTGATTCGCACCCATGAAAGGTCACGTTCGCGCGATTGGCGGGCTCCCGCCCTTCAGTCCCAGACGAGCAGCAATTTGCGCCAAAAGGCGTTGGACGGCATCGGCTTCGAACCGCGCGGCAGTTTGATGGCCAGATAGATGGTCAGCCATTTGCGGTCGATCTCCCGGACGGAAACCTTCAAATCGTGCAACTCGAAAGGTTTCGAAATCCGCGTCCATCCGGAGAATGCCAGCGCGCCGACCGGCGTGTCGTTTTTCCAGCCCAGTTTTTCTTCCGGCCGGCCCAGCGCCATGGCGAATTCGAACGGCGAGGCATCCTCGTGGGCGATCTCCACCGTAGCGATGACACTGCGGGCAAAGGTCGGGAAAGTCGAATTGAGGGCGGCGACAACCGGGCCATGGATGCTCGGCCGCAAAAAGATACCGCCATTGTCCCCGGCGACCAGCAATGCCGGCAACTCGGACGGATAGTTCGTTACAAGCGCTGCGCGCTTCAGCTCCTCGCCGGTCAGCCGCCGCATGCGTTGACGTTCTTGCGGCGCGTTGAGACGCGGGTGCTTCCCGCCGGTCGAAACCACATTTCGGACCTGAATGCTTGAAAAGCCCCCGAGCACCCGAGCGTCCGGCCGATTGCCGCCGCATCTGACGGCGAGCAGCAGGTCGCGTCTGCCGGGAGCAGGCGAGTGGACGCCCGTTGCGATCTCGCGTGGTTCATGCGGGCGGCTGACATCGGCCCAACCGTTCCCGTCGCCATCCTCGAGGAGCCGGGCGAGCTGGTCAAAGGTCTGGTTTTCCGCGTCCACGATCGCGATCTGGAACTGCGCCGGTGCGGTCAGTGCCTCATCGAGATAGACCCAGCAGCTGGCGCTGATCGTCCCCGCCGGACAGACGCCCTTCAGCAGCGCCATTGAGACGGTGCCGGCGGTGGCCTGCACAAACAGCTGGTCCGGCGACTGCTCGACATAGCTCAAGAGATCCGCATCGGCAGCCGGATGCGAGCCAACATAGGCGCGGCGCAGGGCTTCGACCGGGAGGTAGCGCTCGCTGTAGAGCGAGGAATGGAGTTCCGGCACTGTTTCTTCAGCGGCGGCGTTGAGCAGTTCGACGACGCCCAGCGTGAAGTCGGACCGTCCGGCGTGAGCGAGCAGCGAAATGGCCGTATCGGCCCTGCCTTCTCGCGCCGCAATCTCGGCCAGCAACTGCACTGCGTCCGCGGAGTTGGGGGAGGCTGCGCTCAGCCGCAGATACCGTTCGTCCTTGACGCGCAGTTCAAGATTCCAGAGGTTGAGGTCCTTCTCATGATCGGCAGTGTTCGAGCTGATGCCGAGCTGTACGAACATGTCGGTGTGCGCGAACTTGTGCTTTCGAAACACATCGATGATAGGACGGCGATTCCTCAGCCACTCGGCATTGCGGTTCATGCCGGCCGGCGAAGACCGGTACCAGTACAGCGGCTCCGGCACGGTGACGATTTCCAGACCCGCGAGATCGGCGCGCAGGAAGAATTCCCAATCGCTCGCCGAAAAGCCGCGCTCCTCGTTGAGGTAGCCAACCTTGTCGAACACCTCGCGCCGGAACATCGCGTTGGCGTCGCCATACGGATTGGTAATCAGCGCGATGTCCGGCGGACCGCCGACCGGAAAGTAGAGCATATAGCCGCTCTTGGTGTCCGGCGGCACGAAAGGCTCGTTGAGCCATTTGGCGAAAGTCGTGCAGATATCGGCGCCGGACTTTTGCATGCCGGCCACAAACGTGCTGACCGCGTTGGGGAAGAGAGCGTTGTCGTCGTCCAGGAACAGGATAAAGGACCCCTTGGCGGCGCGAATACCGGTGTTGCGCGCTTTGCCGAGGAAGCCGTTCTTCTGCCGGATGATCCGCCAGCCGCGCTGCTCGAACTCGGGCTCGATCTCATTGAGCAGCCGAATTGCATCCGGATCCGTGCTGCCGTCATCGACGACGATCAGTTCGATATTGGGATAGTCCTGGCGCCGGACCGAGGCAATCGCCTGCGGGAACAGCCGCGCCCGATTGTAGTGCGCCGTGATGATGGATACCAGCGGCGGTCGGCTGCGGTTCCGGCTTGGGCCGTCGGCTCTGGCCGGATGTCGGCACAATTTGACGTGCAGTTTGCTCCAGGCCTTCTCGCGCGCTTCCCGGTCAAGCAACGGTTTTGCCGGACCGAACGAGCGGCTCTCGAGCACGGATTGGATCTTGGCCGCGATCGCGGAGGGGGATGCCTCCACCATGACCGCCTCGGCGGACTCCGGCTGAAGCAGCCCGCGCATGCTGCCGACGTCCGTCGTGACGAACGGGATCTTCTCGTCAAGGCAAGTCACCACATCCAGCGGGAGCTGCGCGGCCGAGTGCGTGATTGCCACCAGCGCATGGCTTTGCCGCAGGTAACGAAAGATCTCGGGCTCGTCCCGGATGGGCAGCAGTTTCAGCTTGAAGGGCCAATGCCGGGCGCGCCGCAGGATCATGCCGCCCGAATGCTCGCCGAGCACATGACCAAATGCGCCGACGATGGTCACGGCCAGGTCCGTCACGCCATTCTCGGCCAGGCGATCCAGTGCGTCGCAAAACAGCGTCAGTCCGCTTCGCGTCTTGGTGCCCGAGAAATGAACCACCTCGGCGGCCGGTTTTTCCCGGGGCCGGTAGTGATCGACGGCGAAGTTCGAACGCCACTCCTCGGGCTCCAACGGCGTCGCGATGTGCTGGCTGCGCGGCAGTCTCCACCCCGCCTTGTTCATCCAGTCGAGCAGGGACTGGCCTGTGACGACGAGATGGTCGCAGGTTTCGGCGGAGGTCCTCTCCATATGGGCGACGGTCATCTGCTCCTTGCGTTCGATCGTCCTGGCGTTAGCCTCCAGATCCCACATGAGCGGCCCATGCGCGAGCACCACGAGGATGGGAGGGTCGGCAAAGACACCCGTGCGCTTGGCGACGGTGGGGAAATGCGCCAGCCCGCCTTCAAGCGCGAAATAGACGACATCGAAGGGGTTCTGTTTGAGGTAGTGGTAGACGGCTACGGAATTCTTGTCGCTGGACTCCAGGCCACGCAGCAATTCGGGTGACCGCGGCAGCAGCTCGAGGCGCACCAGGAAATTATCGAAGCTCCATTTGGCGAGCCTGTCGATCTCCTGCTCGTCGGGCTGGCTGCCGAGCGGGCTCGGCACCCATAGCAGCGTGACCGTGTCGCCGATTTTCGCCAGGTGCTGCGCCAGCGCATACGTCGCCGACCCTGGATCAGCGGTAACCGTAGAGCCGAACTCGACTTCGGAAACGACACACACCCTGCGGGGTTTGTGGCTTGACTGCCGCTTAGGCGTAGAGATTGCGCCCGTCTTCGAACCAACCTTCAATCGGTCCCCCTCGATCCTCAGCCGCAGCAGTCTTGCCAACAGGTGGATAACACTTTGATAATCGTCTGACCGGGATAATCATCGCAAGCCTGTCCAGGCTCCTCGCGCAAACCGTATTGATTGGCGTTCGCATGCTTGCCCATCGACCTCCAAAACACCTTGAGCGGCTGGACCATAGGCCGCTTGACGTGCGCAAGGACGAGATTCTGTGCTTCGTTGCACTGCGCAACGAGAGGACGTTGCTGCCGCATCTTCTCGAACATTATCGAAGGCTCGGAGTCGACCGGTTCTTCTTCCTGGACAACGGCTCGACGGACGGGACGCGAGAACTAGTCCTGGAGCAGCCGGACAGCCATTGTTTCCACACGGAGGGGTCGCATTTCGCCGAGAACATCACCCCGCCGCGATGGATCAACACATTGATGCGCGTGTTCGGTTCCGGCCACTGGTGTCTGTCCGTCGATGCCGACGAGCTTCTTGTCTATCCCGATCTCGAGCGCGTGAGCCTGCGCCGGCTTTTCAATTATCTCGAGTCGACCGGCGCCGAAGCTGTGATCGGATCCATGATCGACATGTACGCGGACGGACCGTTGGCGGAGTGCAGCTACGACGGCAGCATCCCTTTGGTGGACGCATCCTCCTATTTCGATCCGGAGCCGGGATGGCTGCGCGCGCGGGATGGACTTTATCCTCCCGAGCAAATGTTCGGCGGGGTGCGCGAGCGCGTTTTCTGGCGCGGCCGCTTCAAGCAGACCTTTCCACCGTGCCTGACCAAGGTGCCGATCGTGCGGTGGAGCAGGGACACACATTATCACGCGGCGCAGCACACCATCAGCAAGGTGCGGTTCAGCGAACTCCGCGTCGCGCTGCTGCACTTCAAATTTGTTTGGGGCTTCCAGCAGAAATCGGCATCCTCGCTAGGCGAGAATGCGCAACTGAAAGAAAAGACGCTCGAAGAGCGCGCCGCCTATATGGAGGCCTTGGAGCGCAATCCGAAACTCTCGCTTCGCAACGACCGGTCCGTGCGCTATCGCGGCGACACTGCCCAGCTCGTGGAACTCGGCTGGATGAAAACCTCGGATCGCTACGCCGAATTCGTCGCGACGGGCTGGCCGCGGTTACAGGAAACCGCGGCCAGCTGATCTGACGATCTATTGGCGAAATGCCGCCGGCAATTATC
>NZ_RZSN01000054.1:0-32329 GCF_003997315.1 Mesorhizobium sp. M1A.F.Ca.IN.020.04.1.1 | reverse complement strand
CATCGCGCCGTGATGGCGATGCACGATGGGCAGCAGGATGGCGCAGGCGAGCGCAAGCCGCCAGAAGCAGAGTCCCCAGGGCGGCATTTCCGGCGCCACCCATTTGGCCGCGATATAGACGCCGGCCGACAGCAGCCAGCACAGCACCGCGGCCGGATAGCCGGAGAGCGAAGGTACCGAGGCGGCGGCGGACTGTTCGGCCGGATGAGCTATCGGCACCGCCTGCATGTCATGCCCCCGTTCAAAGAACGTCAGCGCCCAAGGATGGCGGCAATATATCTCAATCCCTGGCCGTCACATATATGCGCTTCCATGGACAGCGGCGGCTAAGATGCTTCGCTCTGGCTGGATGTGCTTCGGCGCCGCTACCGCATGCGCCCGCCACCGGAGCCATGCATGAACGACTGCAGCTCGTCCAGGTCGAGGCTGCCGTCGCCATCCTCGTCGGCGGCGTTGAAGATCCTGCCGACGATATCCTGAACTTCGCCCTGCGACAGTGCGCCGTCGCCGTCGGCATCCACTATCGCGAACATGACCTGCATACGGGCGCGGTGCATCATGCGCGGTCCCATCCGATCAGGCCTGCCAGCCATTCTGTCGTCGTCCCGCCGCGCTTGTCTGTCTTCGCGGTGCCAACGTCCGCCATGCCGGGGTCCCTGTTCAGCCGAACGATCTTCCTGCAGCTTTTCCTGGAGCACGTCGTCGATCATCCGGCGGATCATCTCGCGCGTCGGACCTGCGGGTTGAGCATTGGCTTCCGGTGTCGCGGTCGGTCCGGGCTTCTGCGGAATCGGCGTGGGCTCCGGCGCAGCACTTGTCTGGGCAAGGACCGGGAAGCTCATGAATAGCAAGGCAGCAGCGGCGGCTGTGGTTCTGTACGGAAGTTTCATCGGGTTCTCCCTTGAGCTGTGACTGTCTCTCAAACTGAGATGCACAACCAACCTGCTCTCGATCCGATGGTTCCGCGCGAAGCGCCGACGGCCCAAGATATGTTTCGAGCCTGCAGAATGCCGGCGCGCTCCTAGGCGCGTGACACGGACTTCGACATCCCGCCAAGCTCCATCGCTCAATCACCTAGGAGCAATGTTTCGCGCTGCCGACGGCAGCAGGCTCTCGGTGCCGGGCGCGGAAACCGGGGCGCCGTGAAGAACCCAGTCGGCCGCGATCTGCCCGATCACCGGGGCCAGCTGAATGCCGTAGCCGCCGGCGCCGGCGGCGGTCACCAATGTCGGCTCGGAAGCATCGATCGGGCCGACGAAGGGGCGATGGTCGGCGGTCACGGGGTAAAGGCCGGCCCAACCCCGGCCAAGCCGCGCGCCCGGCAGATCGGGCAGCCGCTCAAGGAGAAGCTCCGCCAGTCTGACCTTAGATCCTTCCTCGCACTGGTCGTTATAATTGTCGGGATCCTCCGGCGCGAGCGAGTCGACCTTGTGAATCTCGGCGATCAGTTCGGTGCTTTTCTCATGGCGGAAATTGAGGCCGCTTCCCTCGCCGTTTACCAGATCCATGACCATCGGCATCGTGTAGCCGAGCGGCTCGTCGAGATGGATGACGACCGCCTCGTGACGCTCGGGCCAAATGTGCAGGCGCTGGCCGAAGAGTTCGGCCACCTGCGGCGACCAGGCTCCTGCCGCATTGACCACGACATCGCAATCGATCGGATCGCCGCTGGTCTCCAGCGTGTAGCCGCGCGCTCGCCGCCTTACCCCCAGCAGCTTGCGATACTGGCGGATTTCGCCGCCCTGGGTGCGGACCGAATGCGCCAGGAAAGTGCACATCTCGTGAGGGTCGAGGAAGCCATTGTCGGGCCCGAACAGCCCACCCTCCAGCCCACCCGGGTTGATATGCGGCACGAGTTCCGTGAGTTCGTTCGCACGATAGAGTCGGGAGCGCAGGCCGGCCTCTTCCTGAATTTCCACCGACTTTGCAAACAGTTCCATCTGCTTCTGCGTGCGCGCCAGCCGCAGATAGCCGATATGGTTGAAGCTAAGCCCCTGGCTCTCCCATTGGCGGAAGCGGCGCAGCGCATGAACGCGAAGCATGATCTCGAACGGATCGGTAAATTGCGATCCGACCACGCCGACCGACCTGCCGCTCGACCCGGAGGCGATCGACTGGCCTTCAAGCACGGTCACGCGCGCGCCCTGTTCGACAAGGTGGAGGGCCGAGCACAAACCCAACGTGCCGGCGCCGATCACCACCACATGAGGAGAAGCTGTCATCCGTGATCCTCCTGTCGGCCTGTCTCAGGACTGGCGAGCGATCTCGCCTAGGGTCTCGTCGATCGCCTGCAGAATGGCGCGGGCGTCCGCCTCGGTCATCGGTGTCGACAGCGCGAACAGGCCATAGCTGGCCGACAAGACGCCGCGGCCAAGCAAGCCCTTGTGGAAGGCATCGAGCTTCTTGCGTTCGGCCTGGCCGGGATAGACGGAGCGGTAATCCGTGACGGGATGCGACGTGAAATGGACCTTGAAGAGCGAGCCCAGGCCGACGCATTGGCCGGCAAGACCATGCTTGCCCAATGAGGCGGCGATGCCGTCGCGCAACAACGCGCCGAGGCGATCGAGGTGGGCAAAGCTTTCCCTGGTCAGCGCCCGCATCGCGGCCAGCCCGGCGCGCATCGTGACCGGGTTGGCGGTGAAGGTGCCGCCATGCGGCAAAGCGGGCTTGCCCTGGGTCGGATCGAACACCGCCATGATGTCGGCCCGGCCGCCGACGGCACCCACGGGAAAGCCTCCGCCGATGATCTTGCCCAGCGCCGTCAGGTCTGGCCCGATGCTCCACAGCCCCTGCGCGCCCGAATAGCCGAGGCGGAACGAAATCACCTCGTCGAAAATGACCAGCGCACCCGCCGCATGGGCGATCTCGACCATGGCGTGCAGGTAATCCTGCCGCGCAGGAATGAGACCGGCGCGGTTCGGCATGGGATCGATCAGCACGCCGGCAATGGTATCGCGCTCAGCGGCGAAGACCGCGCGCAGCGCTTCGCTGTCGTTGAAGGGCACGGCGATCACATCGTCCAGCACCCCGCGCGGCGTGCCCCTCGCATAGGGCGTGGAATTCGGCATGTCTCCCCAATTGGCGGGAGTACTGTCAAGGCTGACTTCGGCGAAGTCGTAGGAGCCGTGATAGGCGCCCTCGATCTTGACGATTTTGGGCCGTCCGGTGAAGGCGCGCGCGGCCTTGATGGCCATCATCACCCCCTCGGTCCCGGAGTTGGCGAAGCGGATCCGGTCGACCGAGGGCAAGCGCTCGACCAGCAGCTCGGCAAGCTCGATCTCGCTGACCGTCGGCGCACCGAAGGCCGTGCCGAACGGCAGCTGGTCGATCACCGCGGCGGCCACATCCGGTTGCGTGTAGCCATGGATCATCGAGGTGAAATTGTTGATGCAGTCGTAATAGACGTTGCCGTCCACATCCCAGACCCTGCACCCCTCGCCTCGCGAGGCATAGATCGGAAACGGATCGACAAAGACCGTGGTGCGCGTGTTCCCGCCCGGCATCACCTTCCTGGCACGTTCGAACAGGGTCTTCGACAGGGGCATTGCGTCTGGATAGTGCGGCATGGTTCGATCGTATGGCTTTGTTGGCGCAGTGCGCAATCGGCCAGGCGAGGCCTGCGACGTGACCACCAAGACCCAATTGAAGCCAAAGCTAGGCCAACCCCGCCATGCGAAGTCCGCTGATGTAGAGAGCGCGCTTTTCGGGCCTGACGATGGGGTGGTGCTCGTCGACCCAGGCCACCGAGAGGTTCGGCTGTAGCCGCAGGGCCTCCTTCAACGCCGCGGCGGCGGTGGCGACATCGCCGGCAAGGGCAGCCGTCGCCGCATAAGTCCGCCAAGCGGTGCCGAAAGCCGGCCGAAGCTGAACGGCCCGGCGCTCCAGATCGGCCGCCACATCGAACCGTCCCGCGGTGAAGTGGCAGATACCCATGGTGGAAAAGATCGCCGCCTGAATGAAATCCCGCGGGCTGAGCCGCGCGGCAATCGCCAGGTGATGCAAGCCATCCTCCGCCATGTCGCCATAGCCATAGGTGGAACCCAGAATGCAGTGCGCGAGCGAGAGCCCAGGATTGCGCTCGATCGCCTCCAGCAATTCGTCTACCGCCGAGCGAAAATTTCGCGACACCATGTGCACATAGCCGGCCGAAAGATGCGCCCAGGGATCGTCCTGATCGCGCACGACCGCCGCTTGTGCCCTCATCAAAGCGGAGGCCAACAGCTCACGGGGTTTCGGCGTCAGGCCAAGCGCTGCCCGCGCGCCGGTCGTCCAGGCAAGAAGGCTGTTGGCGCGGGCATAATCGGGATCGATCTCAAGCGCCTTGACGAGCAGACCCTCGGCCATGTCGAGGTCTTTCTCGGATCCCCACGTCCAGACATGGGGCATGGCCTTCATCACAAAGCCCCAGGCGTCGAGCCTCTCGGCGGGACGGCTATGCAGGCGCAGACGCTCGGCTTCGTAAAGCTGGGGCTCGATCGAAGCCATGACCTTGTGGGTGATCTGGTCTTGCAACGCCAGGAAATCGCCGCTCTCGACATCGAAGCGTTCCGCCCACACCTGCGTACCCGCGCTGGCATCGCTCAGCGTCGCCGTGATCCTCAGGGCCTGCCCGGACTGGCGCACGCTGCCCTGCAGGACGTAGCGGACTTTCAACTCGCGGCGCAGGCGATCGAGCTCGATGTGCTGCGGGTCATAGGCAAAGGAAGAACTCCGGTCACGCACATGCAGACCTCGCAACCGCGACAGGCCGGTGATAATGTCCTCCGACAGGCCGTCGGCAAAGTAGGACTTTTCGGGATCGTCGCCGATCAGGCGAAAACGGGTCACCGCGATGGACGGCCCTTCGTCCGATTCGGCTGCACCGTTTCGCGTATCGCTTGCGTCAAGCCGCACCTCGCCGGTCAGCCGGTAGCCCACGCGCGCGACCGACAGGATCGAATGCGAGGCGTCGGGTCCCTCGCCCAGGACCTTGCGCAAGGCGGCGATCTGCACCGACAGGTTGCCCTCCTCGACCGCCAGTCCGTTCCAGGCTGCATCGAGCAGTTCGTCCTTACCGACCACGACTCCGGCCGAGCGCAGCAGGCGCTCCAGAAGCAGCATGGCCCGGTAGCCTACCGAAATCGGCACTCCGCGTCGGTAAAGCATTCCCGCTCCCGCATCGAGCAAGAAAGGACCAAAACTGTAGCGCCGCTCCTCCATCAGCTCACGCTAATGCAATGAGGCGTTTTTTGGAAGTTTTCGGAAGTTTTAGCACCTCGGTTCGCTACATTTAGCGGCCCGCATTTCACCTTGATTGCTCCTGACCGAGAGGAGCGATCCCATGACCGCCGCCACCAAGATCGAAGTTGCCGTGCCCCCCTCTGCCCTGTTCCAAGAAATGTGGGGCATCTATCGCAAGGTTCTGGACAACAACTACCTGTTTCACCGTGAAGCTTATGCGGTGCTTCGCCAGTTGCTGCAAAACCAACGCCCTGGCTTCTCTTTCCTGGACCTTGCATGCGGAGACGCCTCGTTCAGTGCGGCTGCCTTGGAGGGCTTGCCCGTCGGTCGCTATGTCGGCATCGACCTGTCGCGGACAGCGCTCGATGAGGCAACCGCCAATGTCGCCGGTCTGTCATGCGCCGCCGAACTGCGGCGCGGGGATTTCGTAGAGTGGCTGACCGCGTCGGAGGAGCCTGTCGATTTCGCCTGGATCGGCCTGTCCTTGCACCATTTACGCTTCGACAAGAAACTCGAGGTCATGCACCAGCTGCGGCGCCTTGTCGGCCCATCCGGGACGCTTCTGGTCTACGAGAACACATGCAAAATGTGGGAGAGCCGGGCCGGCTGGATGAGACGATGGGAACGGCAGCGCAAAGATTTTTCAGCGCTCAGCAGCCTCGAATGGCTGCTGCTCGCCACCCACGTGCATAGCATGGATTACCCTGAGACGGCGTCTTCCTGGCGGAATCTTGGCCGGCGGGCCGGCTTCCGCGAGGTGCGTGAGCACTACAGGAGTCCTTCGAACCTTTTCCGGTTGTTCAGCTTCAAGGCTTAGCGGCTCGCGGCCGACAACTTCGCGTCGACGAGCCGGGCTCGGCGAACTCACACGCGAACCAAAGCTCTACCTGAATGGTCGAAATGCAGGGCGCGAGTGGGCGGGACATCGAGCTGCCAGGCGCGGCATCAAAGCGGTCAGGTCGGGAACATGCCAATCCTGCCTGGCCGCCGGTGGCTACACAAATTCGCGGGCAAACCTGCCCGCGCTCAGAAGCGCGCGCCGCCCGGCGCTCAATTGCGCATTCCAGACCGGCCACGCATGGATCATATGCGGCCAGATTTCGAGGCGTGCCTCGACGTCCGCTATGCCGGCGGCCTCGGCGAGCCGCGTCGCGTCCGACAGCAGCGTCTCGGCGGAACCGACCTGGATCAGCATTGGAGGAAATCCGGTCAGATCGGCAAATAAGGGCGAGATCAGCGGATCGCGCCGGTCCACATCATGCGGAACATAGGCGCCCGCCAATTCCTCCAGATAGGCCCGGTGGATGATGGGGTCGATCGCGTCCTTGGCTGACAATGTCGTGCCGGACATCGAAAGATCCGTCCAGGGCGAGACCAACCAAAGGCAGCCGGGCAACCGCTCGCCCGCCGCGCGCAACCGGCAGACCAGTGACAGGCTGAGATTGCCGCCGGCACTGTCTCCGCCGACAACGATCCGATCCGGCGCGATTCCTTGCTCGGCGAGGAAGCGCCACGCCGCGAGCGCGTCTTCGTGCTGCGCGGGAAAGGGATGTTCCGGGGCGCGCCGATAGCCGACCGCAAGCGTGCGCATTCTCATTGCCCGGCCGGCCTCTGTCACCATTCGACGATGGCTTTTGATCGAGCCGGAGCAGTAACCGCCACCATGGAAGAAGAGCAGCACCTTGTCCGTGCCGGACCCGGGCGCCAGGGACCACTCCGCGGCGAGGCCGTCGAAGACCACCGCCGCGCATCGTATATCGCCCGCGACCGGCCAGGACGAGCCGACCTCGTCGAGCCGCGCCCGGCGTTCATCCCAGCCCACCGGCCGCGGCCTCGACGCCAGCAAGGCACGAATGGCGTTGATTTCCTGCAGATCGAGGTTTTCGCCCGCACCGCTCATTTCTACGCCCCACGACCAAGCGCGCCGCGACTAGGAGCGCTTTGAGCTTTGGCAACGGAAATCGTTGGGATAGTCGCTGGATGTGTCAAGCTGCGTCAGCGAATTCGCCCATGGACTATTTGAATTGATCGGCATGGCACCGCGCGAGCAGAACCCTATTGTGTTTGTGTGAGCTGCAAACCACGCGGAGACGAACGTGACCCTGACCAACCGAGACCTGGTCGAGCTGACGGAATGGCGGCGCAAGCTGCATCGGCAGCCGGAAATCTCCAACGAAGAGGAGAATACGGCGAAGGAGGTCGTCGACTTCCTCGCCGATACCGGGCCGGACAAGGTGCTGACCGGGCTCGGCGGCCATGGCGTGGCGGCGGTCTATGACAGCGGGCAAGCCGGGCCGACGGTGCTGTTTCGCTCCGAGCTCGACGCGTTGCCGATCCATGAGCTTTCGGGCGTCGCGCATGCCTCGCAGGTGCCGGGCAAGTCGCATATGTGCGGCCATGACGGGCACACAGCGATCCTGGCTGCGCTCGGCCGCCAGTTCGGGCGCCAGAGGCCGGCGCGCGGCCGCGTGGTGCTGATGTTCCAGCCGGCGGAAGAGACCGGCAATGGCGCGGCGGGCGTCGTTGCCGATCCGCGCTTTTCCGAGATCCAGCCTGACTTCGCCTTCTCGCTGCACAATCTGCCGGGCGTGCCGTTCGGCGAAGTGAGGCTCAAACCCGGCGTGGTGAATTGCGCCTCGCGCGGCATGCGGATCGTGCTCGAAGGCAAGACCGCGCATTCCTCCATGCCCGAAACCGGCAGCTCGCCGATGCTGGCGGTCAGTGAGTTGATGCCGCAGCTGCCGACGCTCGGGCGCGGCACCTTCGCCGTCGACGATTTCGCCATGGTCACCGTCACCCATTGCTCGATGGGCGAAGCGGTGTTCGGCATCGCGCCCGGCTATGCCGAGGTGTGGGCGACGCTGCGCACCCGCCGCGACGAGCGCATGGCGGAGTTGGTTGCAGCGGCGGAGGCGCTGGCGGCAAGAATCGCCGCCCAACACGGCCTTTCCGTCCGCCACAACTACCACGAGATTTTCGTGGCCAGCGTCAACGCGCCGGACGCGGTGGAGCATCTCGAGCGCGCGCTGGATGAGGAAGGCGTGTCGCGCGGCGAGGAAGCCTTGCCGATGCGCGCCTCGGAGGATTTCGGCATCTTCGGCCACAGCGCCAAGTCGGCGATGTTCTTCCTCGGAGCCGGCGAGCGCTACCCGGCGCTGCACAATCCCGACTACGATTTCCCGGACGACCTGATCCCGATCGGTTCGAAGATCTTCATGCGCGCGGCGCGCAATCTGCTGGGGTGAGCGGGCTGGAAAGGAGGCGCATTCTCCGGCCGGAATTGCGTCGGAACAGAGAGACAGGGCAGTTCACCTTTTCCATGACACGCTGAACTGAGACGGTGCGCAGGCCGGCCGGACAGCTTTCGCTGGCGGTTTGCGTGTGCCGCGTAGCGCCCTGTATTGTTATGCCGGCTTGCCGCTTGTATGAGCGGGGAATGACCTCGATCTCCCGTCTTACCGCCCTCGTGCTGCTGGCGGCCATCACGTTTGCCACCCTCTCACCCGTCCAAATGCGCCCGCATCTCGGTGAGGCGAACATGGAACGCGCACTGGCCTATGCCCTGTTCGGCCTTGCCTTGGCCTTCGGATTCCGCGCCCGCCTGATGCACGCAATGCTGTTTGTCTGCGCCGCGGCCGGCCTATTGGAATTGCTGCAGGCGGTCGATCCCGGCCGGCATGCCCGGCTCCAGGATGCGCTCGTGAAAGCGGCGGCCGGGCTCATTGGGATTGCCTTGGCGCGGATTGTGTTTGCCGTCGCGAGCAGGGCCGTCGATCGTTCGGCAGGTCCGAGGATTTGAATCCCGGCACGGCAGCGCAGGCAATAGCCGCGCGGAACCCGCTTGGGGTTCTTCGCTGGCGCGGCGCTATCGCGCGGAAAAGGTCCGCGAGGTCGGCGACCGGATCATCAAAAACCAGCTGGCGCGGTACCGGCGCGAGATCGCGCCCGACCTCGATCTGTGCGATGCGGCGGCGCTCATCGAGACGCTCCTGGAGAACGTGGTCCACCCCGCCATCGAACGGCACCCGGCCAGCGTCGCCGGCGAACGCGCGATGGGCCAGTGCCGCAGGATGATTATGGCCTATCTGACGAGCGTTGACCGCCATGCCGCCTAGCGCTCACGCCGACCAGCACCACAATTTCTTCGCGCGCGAAGCCGTAACTGTGGCGCGCGCCTTGATCGGCGCGCGACTCGGCCTCGCCGGCGTCGGCGGCATCATTGTCGAGACCGAGGCCTATCGCCCCGACGATCCGGCCTCGCACAGCTATCGCGGCCGCACGCCGCGCAACGCGCCGATGTATGGCGCCCCCGGCACGGCCTATGTCTATCGCTCCTACGGCTTGCATTGGTGCCTGAACGCGGTGTGCTTGCCGGGCAGCGCGGTGCTGATCCGCGCGATCCATCCGCAGTCCGGCATCGCCGCCATGCGCGACAGGCGGGGAACCGACGATGACAGGCTGCTCTGCTCCGGCCCGGGCAAGCTCTGCCAGGCGATGGGCGTCGACGGCTCGCATAACGGCCTGTCGCTCATCGCGCCGCCCTTCGAGTTTGCCGCCTCGGAAACCAACGCGGCCGCTATCCTGAGCGGACGCAGGATCGGTATCACGAAGGGCGTGCAGGCGCAGTGGCGGTTCGGCCTCGGCGGATCGCCTTATGTCAGCCGGAAGTTTTGACAGATCGATAGCGATCGATCACGCCGCCATCCATTCCTGCGCGGCACGCGCCGCGGCCAGTTCCATTGCTTCGGCAGCGAGAATGCCGCGCGACCTCGCGAACGCTTCGAAGGCGACGCGTGCGGCTTCGGCATCCTGTTCACCCGCGACCGCCGCCCGGCACAGCGCGAGGGTCGTTGCGTAGGTCGGGCTGCGGCTGCCCGTCCATTCGTCGAGAAACTGATAGGCCTCGAAGACGGTGTTTATCTCGCGCGGAAAGCCGAGCCCGACGAAGATTGCGACGGGCTGAGAGAAACGCTTGGCGGGCATTGGTGTGGGCTCCATGAGGTAAGCTGCTTCGACAACGCGCGTCCCGCAGGCCGGTTGCAGCTCGAAAGCGATTTTGGTTCCCGTCGACGGACGCTTGCCCGAAGCCTCCGTGTGTGTTTTCTCGCCCGCACATTAGGAAAGGCTTGCGGATGCGAATCGCAATGATCCTCGCGCTCAGCGCGGCGCTGGCTGGATGCGTGACCTCTCCGGTCGACTACGGAGCGAAGCTGTCGCAGCAGGACCCGAAATGGGCCTCGCCGGAATGCCAGCAGGCCCGCATTGCGGCCTCGGACTACGACGTGCGCGAAAAGGAGCATCCCGGCTGGGGTTTTGGCGTGCTGCTCGGCCCGTACAGCATGGGGATGGTGGCGGCGGTGAAGGAGCATGAGCAGCAACAGCGACGGCTTCTTGCCCGCCAGGTGCACCTGCAATGCTCCAGCCAGCCGTTGCCCAAGGAGCTGGATTTCGATCCGGCAACCTACGCGCCGAAGAAGACGCAATATCCGTAGGCGAAAGCGCGCCGCTACGCCTGCAAATCGGCGGCCGCTGTTTCTTGTTGAAGGCGTAGGTGGGGATGGCCACGCTTGATGGCGAGGACGCTTGACATTCAGCGTTCGCCCCACGCCTTCAGCAATGGTCCGTCGGGCCCATAGACCGGGTCGTTGCGCGGCCGGCTCACCTTCGGGATCATGCGTAGCGCTTCCGCGTGCTTCTCGGGCTTGGTGCATTCGTCATAGGTGCCGGAGGGCGGATAGGCGCCGACGACGAGGAAATCGTCGGAAGCCGAGAGCCGCTGGTGACCGGTGCCGGCCGGCAGGACCGCGACGTAGCCGGCCTTGACCGTGAGCGCGCGGCCCTTGTCGCCGCCGAAGCGCACCTTGGCCGTGCCGCGCGCAATGCCCAGCACCTCATGGGTGCGCGAGTGGTAGTGGACATAGTCGTAGATGCCGTTGCGCCAGCTGTCGCCCCAGCCATTCGCCTTGAATAGCTCCTCGAAGACGGCTGCCGGATCGAGATCGTCCGGCAACGTCACGGCGCCGCGGTAAACGATCAGCGGCCACGACGGATGGTTCGGAACCAGGCCGTCGTCCTTGAAGCGGAATGCATTGGCTTTCCTCTGCCTTACTAGATCCGCGAGCCTGGACGTGCCCGGTCTTGCGATCCCAGTCAGCTTCTCCGCTGCTTTCTTGATGCTCTCGACAATGCTCAAATCCGGGCCCTCCATAAGTGCCGCTTGCAACGCCTTGCGACCTCGGCCGAACTCAACCCGTGGGGACAGCCTTGGTTCCAGAGGTTGGCGACGCACGATCGCGGCACGAGCGACCCGGATTGCTTCCCGGCATCGCAGCGGTCAAGCTGCGGGAGGTTGCCGGCATCCCATGCGCGACACCGGCAATGGCCGCGCGCCCTTCCCGAGGAGTTCAAAATGCGTGCATTTTGCCTTTCGACCATCGGCGTTTTCGTTTCGGTGCTGCTTGCGGCATCCGCCTTCCCGGTCCTCGCTTCAGGCAGCGCGGCGAAGGGCCAAAATCTCCATCGACTGTGCCGCCAGGTGAAGAACGACGATACGATCCGCGCCTACTCGCACGAGCTCTACGGCGGCACGGTCAAGGCGTTCAAGAAGCTCTTTCCGGACGCCAAGGGCGCGCCGGCGGAATCGGAACTGCAGGCGCAGGCCAACTACCGCTGCATGAACGGCAAGGTGCTGGCCTGCTTCGTCGGGGCAAACCTGCCCTGCGCCAAAATGAACGCCGCGCGCGACAATCCCGGCGCGGACGAATTCTGCAGGACCAACCCGAATGCCGACGTCGTGCCAGCCTTCGCGACCGGTCACGACGCGCTCTATTCCTACAAATGTCTGGACGGCAAGGCGGTGGTGACCGGCGAGACCTGGGTGCTCGACAAGCGCGGCTTTGCCGCCCGGTTGTGGGCCGAAGTGCCCCGGCACTGAGGCTGACCGAAGAGCCGATCTGACGACCTGCAGAGACGGCTTAGCGGCGGCGCGCTTTCCGTTACATCCTTGCCCGGGCTGACCTGCGGCGAAGCAAGAGCGCGATGGCCAAAGCCGGAAGTGCCGCCGCGGCGGCGGCGAGGAAGACGAACCGCAGCCCGGCGGACGCGGCGATCAGGCCGAGCGCCGGGCTGCCGAAGCCGAGCGCCACGTCGAGAAAGACGGTGTAGAGTCCCATGGCAAGGCCGCGGCTGCTTGCGGGGAGATGGGCGACCGCCTCGGTGCCGAGGCCCGGATAGACCAGCGAGTAGCCGAGCCCGGTCAGGCCCGCTCCGATTACCGCGACGAGCGGCCCCGGCGCCAGCCAGATCGATAGAAGGCCCGCCGCCTCGACCACCACGAAGATGGCGGCGACGCGGGCGCCGCCGAGACTGTCCGGCAGGTGGCCGAAGCACAGCCTTGCCGCGATCAGCGATGCCGCATAGGCGGTGAAGGGAAGCCACGCCGGATGCCAGCCGCGCTCGGCAAAGAGCAGCGCTGCGAAGGACAGGATCGCGCCATAGCCGAGGCTGCTGAGGGCTGCTCCGACGCCCGGAAGCCAGACCGCTTGCGCGACGCTCGTCCAGGACTGCGGCGCGGCGCTGCCGGCGGCCTTGACGCCGCGCATCGGTAGAGTGGCGAGCAGTGTTGCAAGGGGCAGGACCATTGTGGCAAGAGCGATCGCGGCGAAGCCCCCGGCTTCATAGAGCGCGGACCCGATCGGCGCGCCGAGCGCCAGCGCCGCGAACATTGCCATGCCGATCCAGGCGATGACCTTGCCGGGGTTCTGTCCGCCGGCAAGCGCCAGGCCCCAGGCGACGCCGCCGGTGATGATGAAGCTCTCGGCCGCGCCCAGCACCGCCCTGCCGACGAAGAGCACCGTCGCGGACGCGGTCGGCTGAGCGAGCAAGGCCAGCGAGCCGAGATAGATAAGCCCGGCCAGCGCGGCGGCGACAAGGCCGACCACGACGGCGCGCTTGCCGCCACGCAGATCAGCATAGTTTCCGGCACCAATGCGCGACAGCAGCGAGGCGACGAACTGGCTGCCCGTCACCAGCCCGACGGCGAACGGGCCGAAGCCGAGCCTGTCATGCAGATGCAGCGGCAGGACGGGCAGCGCCAGGCCGATGAGCAGGAAGCCGGCAAAGATCGCCGCCATGATCGGCACCAATCTCGCCATCGTCCGGCTTTCATCGGCTGCAGTGCCCGTCGCGACCATCGCCGGCGCCTAGACCTCGAGCATGACCTTGATCGCGCGCCGTTCGTCCATGGCGCGGTAGCCTTCGGCGACCTTGGTCAGCGGCAGCTTGAGGTCGAAAACCTTGCCGGGCTTGATCCTGCCCTTGAGCACGCGCTCCATCAGGTCGGGCAGGAAGCGGCGCACCGGCGCCGGGCCGCCCAGCATGCGCTTCTGGCCGAAGAACAGTTTCTGGCCGTCGAAGCTCACGCCATGCGGCACGCCGACATAGCCGATGGTGCCGCCGGGGCGCGAGCAGGCCAGCGCCTGGTCGAAGGATTCGGCCGTACCGACGCATTCCAGCACCGAGTCCGCGCCGACGCCCGCGGTCAGTTCCTTGATGCGGGCGATGCCTTCCTCGCCGCGCTCGGCCACGATGTCGGTCGCGCCGAATTCGCGCGCGAGTTTCTGGCGGCTCTCGTGCCGGCTCATGGCGATGATGCGCTGCGCGCCCATCTCGCTCGCCGCGAGCACGCCCATCAGGCCGACGGCGCCGTCGCCGACGACGACAACGGTCGATCCTTCGCGCACCTCGGCCGCATCCGCCGCATACCAGCCGGTGCCGAGCACATCCGAGACGGCCAACAGGTCAGGCACCAGGTCGGCCGGCGGAACCTCGGAAGTCGCCACCAGGGTGCCGTCGGCCAGCGGCACGCGGGCATAAGGCGCCTGCGCGCCCGACATGAACTCGCGTTGCACGCAGGAAGACTGGAAGCCGAAGCGGCAATGCGGGCAGGTGTTGTCGGAGAGGCAGAAGGAGCCGACGACGAACTGGCCGGGGCGCACGTTGCGCACCTCCGCGCCGACCTCGACGACGATGCCGCAATATTCGTGGCCCATATGCATCGGGCGATCGATCGGCTGCAGCCCGCGATACGGCCACAGGTCCGAGCCGCAGATGCAGCTCGCCGAGAGCTTGATGATGGCGTCCGTCGGGCGAAGGATCTTCGGGTCCTCGATTTCCTCGCAGCGGATATCGCCGGGCTTATGAAGAACAGTTGCGAGCATTTTGCTTTCCTTTTCGTTCGATCGGTGATCAGGCGCCGTAGTCGGCGTCGCTGACATGTTCCAGCCAGTCCACGACCTTGCCGTCCTTGACCTCCTGGAGGGCAATGTGGGTCATGGCCGTCTCGGGCGACGCGCCGTGCCAATGCTTCTCGCCGGGCGCGAACCAGACGACGTCGCCGGGGCGGATCTCCTCGAGCGGCCCGCCCTCGCGCTGCACGCGGCCACGGCCGGAGACAACGATCAGCGTCTGCCCCAGCGGATGCGTATGCCAGGCGGTGCGGGCGCCGGGCTCGAAGGTGACCTGCGCGCCCTGCACCCGCGCGGCATCGAAGGGATTGAAGAGCGGATCGATCCGGACCGTGCCGGTGAACCAGTCGGACGGCCCCTTGCCGGACGGCCTCGTGCCAGCGCGAAGAATGTCCATGGTGATCTCCTTTGCGTTCTCACATGCGTTCGATGCGCAGCGGGAACTCGCCGCGTATGTGCAGGGCCTCTTCGCCCCCGTCGAAGCGGCCGAGCCTGATCAGCCCGGGATGGCGGTAGTCGGCGTAGAACATCGCCAGATTGCCCCAGGACACGAAGTAGCAGAGGTCATAGGGCTGCTCGTTGCCGAACGGGCCGCTGCCCTCTTCGGTCAGCTTGCGCGGCAGATAGGCGATCTTCTCGTTACGCGCGTAGTCGTCGATCGTGAGATCGAGCGGCAGCATGGAAAAGAAATCGCGTGCCGAAGGATTGTCGTAGAGCGTGGCCGTCATGGTTCGGCCATCGAATGTCATTCTGATCTTCATGTCGGCGGGTTCCTGGCTGGCCGGGCCCCTGCCCTGCTGGCTGCGGGCGCGCCGCGGCAGGAGCGTTGATGCGAGCGCGGCGCCGAGCAATGCGCGGCGACTGAGCTTGGGATGGCCGGTCGTCATGGCACGGCCCTCCCGCCCATGCGCGATGCGGCGAACGCGGCGAGCGCCGCTCCGCAAAGCAGCGCCGCGCCGAAGGCAAAGGCTCCCCACCAGCCGACCGTGTCGAAAAGCGTGCCGCCGATCGCAGCGCCGCCGGTAATGGCAAGCTGGATGACGGCCACCTGCAACCCCGCCGCCGGCCTCCGCGTCTTCAGGCAGCGTGCGGCTGAGCCAGTGCCCCAGCCGACGGGCGCGGCCGTGCCGAAGAAACCCCAGACGAAAAGCAGCAGGGCCGTGGGAAGGGGTATTGCGCCGAGGGCGATGAGCGCGAGCGCAAGCACGGCCATGACCAGCGGAATGACGATCAGGATGCTGAACAGACGCGCGCGCAGCAGCCGGCCGATGCACCAGGTGCCGCCGACGCCCGCGAGCCCCATGACCAGCAGGATCGCCGAAAGCGTCGCGACGTCGACCTGGGTGACCCTTTCGAGGAAGGGACGCAGATAGGTGAAGAGCGCGAACTGGCCCATGAACAGCATCATGACCGATGCCATGCCGATGGCGACCGGAGGACGGCCGAGAAGAGCTAGGCTGTTGCCCGGCCGCTTTCGCCGGCGCGGCGGGAGCGGTGGCAGGCTGAGCCACTGCCAGACGAGCGCCAGGAACCCGAGCGGCACGACCAGGAAGAACGCGCCGCGCCAACCGGCATAGGCCCCAAGCAGGCTGCCCAGCGGCGCGGCAATGGTGGCCGCGACGGCGTTGCCGGCGTTCAGCATGGCGAGGCCCTTAGGGACCTGCTCCTCGGGGACGAGGCGCATGACGATCGCGGTCGACATCGACCAGAAGCCGCCGATCGCCATGCCGAGCAGCGCGCGGCCGGCCATCAGGAACGCGTAGTTGGAGGCGAAGGTGACGGCAAGCCCGGACGCGATGAGAAGCACAGTGAAGCCGGTGACTACCAGCCTGCGATCGATGCGGCGCGTCAGGCCGGCGACCAGCAGGCTGGTCACGACAGCGAAAATGCCCGAAATCGAGATCGCCTGGCCCGCCCGACCCTCGGTGATACCGAGATCGGTCGCGATCGGCGACAGCAGGCTGACCGGCATGAACTCCGAGGCGATGAGCACCGAAACGCAAAGCGCCATCGAGAGCACCGCGCCCCGCATGGCGCGGTCTTCGACAAGCCTTGTGTCGTAAGTGGTTTCCATTCGGGGGCATCCTTGCAAGCGGGGCGCCGGAATCGGCCACGGCCGCCGCGACCTGCCCGGAAGATATTGCAGTGCAACCAATTCGATTAGAGCAGATAATCCGTATGGACTTATCGACCTGTGATATAAATCGACCAGGAGGTTCTCCATGCAGCGCGGCGACATGAAAGATTTGCTGTGGTTCCTGGCTGTCGCCCGGGAGCGCAGCTTCACCAGGGCAGCGGCGGAACTCGGCACGTCACAGTCGACGCTCAGCCACACCATCAAGCAGCTGGAAGCCCGCCTCGGCGTTCGCCTGCTTACGCGCACGACGCGAAGCGTGGCGCCGACGGAAGCCGGCGAGCGGCTCTACCAGTCGCTCGCCCCACGCTTCGAGGAGATCGAGGCCGATCTCGCGGGTCTGGTCGCCTTCCGGGACAAGCCCGCTGGCACGGTACGCATCACGCTGTCCGACCATGCGCTGGAGACGACGGTCTGGCCGAAGCTCGAGCCGATGCTCTGCGACTATCCCGACTTGCGCGTCGAGCTCTACAGCGACAACGGCATGCGCAACATCGTGGAGGAGCGCTTCGACGCCGGCGTGCGACTTGGCGAGAGCGTCGACCGGGACATGATCGCGGTGCGGATCGGCCCCGACTGGCGGCTGGTGGCCATCGCCTCGCCGGATTATTTTTCCCGCCGCCCAGTCCCGAGGACACCGCAGGATCTGGTCGGGCATGACTGCATCGGCCTGCGGCAGGCGACGTTTGGCGGGCTCTATGCCTGGGAGTTCGAGAAGAAGGGCCGCGAGCTTCGGGTCCGGGTCGATGGCCAGCTGACCTTCAACTCGACCCTGCCGATGATCGATGCGGCGCTAAGCGGCTACGGCATCGCTTATGTCCCGGAAAACCTCGTCAGCCGCCACATCGCGGAGGGGCGGCTGACGCTCGTGCTCGACGATTGGAGCCTGCCCTTTCCGGGCTATCACCTCTATTATCCGAGCCGGCGGCAACTTTCTCCGGCGATGGCAGTCGTCGTCGAGGCGCTTCGGCATCGGAGTTGAGCCTGGGGCCGGGGGCGGCAAGAGCGCCGAGCAGTGGACGCTCATTGCAGGCTGAACTCGGCAATGCCCGACAAAAGATGCTTGACTCGCCCTGCCCCTTCCGGACAATTGTGTTGTCAGACATCTTACATACGAGAGGGAGGTTTCGTGAGGAGATTGATCGCTTGTTTCGCGCTGGCTGCCGGCGCGCTCGCATTCGTGTCGGCAGCGCGAGCGGGAGAAACCCTGGATCGCGTCACATCCAAGAAGGCCATGGTGGTCGCGACCAACAGCGGCTGGCCGCCGCAGAGCTTTCTCGACGAAAGCAACCAGTTGGTGGGTTTTGATATCGACGTCTCGAAAGACATCGCCAAGCGTCTGGGCGTGGAGGTCAGCTTCGAGACGCCCGACTGGGCCACAATGACCGGCGGCCACTGGCAGGGCCGCTACGACCTCGGCGTCGGCTCGGTAACGCCGACCAAGGCCCGGGCCAAGGTGATCGATTTCGCCGGCATCTATTATTACAGCCCTTATGTTTACGTGGTCCACAAGGACAGCAAGGCGAAGTCCGTGAACGACCTGAACGGCAAGGTGATCGGTGTCGAAACCGCCACCACTTCGGAAGATTTCATCCGCCGTCAGCTGGAGATCGACGCTCCGGGCCTTCCGCCAGTCGAATATAAGCTGCAACCGGGCGAGATCCGGACCTTTGCCGATTCCATGCTGCCATTCGACGATTTGAGACTTGGGGACGGCGTGCGGCTCGACGCAGTCATCGCGCCCGAGCAGACCGCCCAGAACGCCATCAAGAACGGGTATCCGCTGCGCATCCTCGAGGGCGACTACGCCTTCCGCGAGCCGCTGGTGGTGATCGCGGACAAGGGTGACGCCGAGTGGACCACCAAGATCGGCGGCATCATCGACCAGATGAAAAAAGACGGCACACTCGCCACGCTGACCACCAAATGGTACGGCAAGAACTACAGCGCCGAATGACGTTCGTCGCGGGCGGCTTTGAAGGCCGCCCGCTCTCATGCGATTCATCATGACCTATCCCGATACTTACTATCGCCGCACGCTTGCCGACGAGAAGGTCAGACCACCTTTGGCCGGTCTGGCCGAATGCGACACGGTCATTGTCGGCGGCGGACTGGCCGGTCTGACGACGGCGCTGCAGCTGGCGCGCGCCGGGCGCGAGGTCGTCCTGCTCGAAGCCGAGCGCGTCGGCTTCGGCGCCTCGGGCCGCAACGGCGGCTTCGTCAGCCCCGGCTTCGCCACCGGCAGCGACAATATCGCCGCGATGGCCGGCGCCGCGGCGGCACAGAAGCTGCACCGATTGTCGATCGAAGGCGTCGAATTCGTGCGCCAGACGATCAAGGATCTCGACATCAAGACGGCAAAGCCTCGCCCCGGAATTATCGGCGTGCTTCGCCATGACGGCGGCGCCGAACTGAAGGCCCACGCCGAACGGCTGGCGCGGGATTTCGACTATCCGCTCGAATATCTCGAGCGTGACCAGGTGCGCGCGGTGCTGCAGTCCGAGCGCTACTATCAGGGCCTGCGCGACGCCAACGCCTTCCACATGCATCCGCTCAACTATCTGCGCTCCGTCGCCGAGGAGATCGAGAGGCTGGGCGGCAGGATCCACGAGGCGACGAGCGCCGTCGAGGCGAGACTCGACGGCCCGCAAAAGACCATGCGCACAGCAAACGGCGAAGTACGCGCGCGGCAGGCGGTGTTCGCCACCGGCGGCTACACAGGACGGCTGCTCGGCCAGTTGAGGCGGGCCATGTTGCCGATTGCGACCTATGTGATGCTGAGCGAGGAGGCCCCGGAGCTCATCGCCAGCGCCATCGCGACGACCGACGGCATAGGCGATAGCCGCCGCGCCGGCGACTACTACCGCGTCGTGGAAGACGGGCGGCGGCTGCTCTGGGGTGGACGCATCACCACGCGGGCCGCTTCGCCGGCGGCGCTGGCCAGGGAATTGCGCCGGGAGATGGTCGGAACCTATCCTCAGCTCGCTGCGCTCAAGACCGAACTCGCCTGGTCGGGGCTGATGGCCTACGCCCGGCACCTGATGCCCCAGATCGGACAGCTGCAGCCAGGCGTCTGGTATCTCACGGCGTTTGGCGGCCATGGCATCAACACCACCGCCATGGCCGGCAAGGTGGTGGCCGAGGCGATACTCGGCCAGTCGGACCGTTACCGGCTGTTCGAACGGTTCGGACTGACCTGGGCGGGCGGGCCGGTTGGGCTTGCCGCGGCGCAACTCACCTATTGGAAGCTACAGGCGCAGGATTGGTGGCGCGAACGCCCCCGCTGACCACAGGGAGATCGACAGGTGATCGGCAGACTGCTGCTCAATTATCCGGACGCCGCGCGTCGCATCGGCATGTGCCTGGCGCTCGCCGCGTTCGCTGCAGGCCTCTACGGGCTTGGCATCAAAGCCGACTGGATCGGCAAGCTGGTTCCGAGCTCCCTCGAATGGCTTGCCGCCAATCCCGCGGCAGCGCGGGGCGTTTCGGCGGTGCTGATCGCGCTGATCGCGGCGGCCAACTGGAAAGCCCTGCAGCAACTCGGGCGCAAACAGCAGATCGTGGCGGTGTGGATCGAGCTGTTCGTGTTGCTGATGCTGTTCTTCTATTCCTTCGACCTGTCGTTCTCTTTCATTGGCAGGAAGATCGGCTTCCTCGTCTCGCAGGGCGTGGTGACGACGCTCTACATCTCCGCCATTTCGATCGCCATCGCCACGGTCATCGCCTTCATCGGCGCCATAGCCAAGCTCTCCAAGAACGGCGTCGTCTATGGCCTGGCAACGTTCTACACCTCGCTGTTCCGCGGGCTGCCGTTGCTGATGCAGATCTACATCATCTATCTCGGCCTGCCGCAGGTCGGCTACGTGATCGGGGCCGTGCCCGCCGGCATCATGGCTCTGTCGCTTTGCTACGGCGCCTACATGACCGAAATTTTCCGCGCCGGCATCGAAAGCATTCCGCGCGGCCAGACCGAGGGCGCCACCGCGCTTGGCCTCAGCCCCAACCAGACGATGTTCCTGGTGATCCTGCCGCAAGCGATGCGCGTCATCGTTCCCCCGACCGGCAACCAGTTCATCGCGATGCTGAAGGATTCCTCGCTGATTTCGGTGGTCGGCGTATGGGAGATCATGTATCTGGCGCGCACGCAGGGCCAGACCGAGTTCCGGCACATCGAGATGCTGATCACCGCCTCGATGATCTACTGGCTGCTGTCGATCGGGCTCGAATTCCTGCAGTCCCGCATCGAGGAACGGTTCGGGCGCTCGCTGAAGCGCTGAACGTCAGTGCGGCATTCCCTCCTGGGGGAAGCCGCCGAGATGGCAGCAGGTCAGCGCGGCGCGGTCGCGGCCGCTTTCGAGACATTGCAACAGCGGCTTTTTGGCCAGCCAGGCGTGGAGAAAGCCGGCAATGAAACTGTCGCCGGCGCCGGTCGTGTCGACGACCTCGACCGGACGGATGCCGGTCTCGGCGCGCTCGCGGGCCGTCACCGCCATCGATCCCTCGGCACCGCGCATGACGACGGCGCAGCCTGCGCCGCGCGACAGAAGGTCCACCGCCATCGCCGCCGCGGCACCATAGGGTTCGCCGGTCGAGCAGAAGGCTATGCTCAGGCCCTCGACGCCGAGATTGGCCGGATCGGCGTTGACCGAAATGTCCTGCGAGACGCTGACGCCTGCCCGCGACAGGCGCCTGCGCAAGGCGCCGCCGTCATCCAGCCAGCCGATATGGACGTGATCCATCGCCTCCATGATGGCAAGTTCGGCCTCGTGCGGCGCGTATCCGGCGCAGGCGCCGAAATCCTCGGCGGCGATCAGCCGCTCACCTGACGGCAACACTTTGATGTCGGTCCAGGCGGTGTTGCGGTCGCCGAGTCGCAGGTGGTCGACCACGACCCGATTGGCTTCGAGCTCGGCGCGGGTGCGCTCGCCTTCGGCGTCGCGGCCAACGGCACCGAAATAGAAGCTCCTATTGCCAAGCCGGGCGAGCTGGACGGCGACGTTGAGCGCGTTGCCGCCGACCAGCGAGCGCCCGATCGGCAAGCCGAGGCGGTCAGTGCAATTGTCGCCGACGGCGGCAAATCGAAATTGAGCCGTCATATCCCCTCTGCTACGCCGCTAAAGGCACGCGCTCAATAGGCTACGCGTTTATAGTAGCGGCGCGTCGTCAGCGGGTGGTTGCGGATCACCTCGAGATGAGCACTGACGCGTTCGAGGGCGGTGGCCAGCACGACCGGCGAAACCAGCGCGCGCACGTCCGCAGAAATGCCGGGCAGTTCGAAGGCGGCCGTGTCGAGCACCGTCGTCTTGTCCGTGTAGTTAGCTGCGAAATTCTCGACCCGCTCGGCCAGCGGCCGGGCGCTGTCCTCGCCCTTGAAGAGAACAACGCTCACGTCTTTTTCCACCAGCTCCAGCGTGCCGTGGAAAAAATCGGAGGCATGCACCGGACGGGTCCGGATCCATTGCATCTCTTCCAGGATGCACATGCCGTAATACCAAGCCTGCGGCCAGACGTTCCCGGCGCCGGTTATGATGTGATAGTCGGAGGCGGCCAGTTTTTGGGCGAAGTCGGCGGCTTGCTTTTCATAGCTCCGCTTCACCTCCAGCAGCAATCGCGGCAACTGCGCCAGCTCGGCGAAAATCCGTTCGGATTCGGCCAGCTCGCCGCGATGCTTCAGCACCGAAAGCGCGATGAACAGCGACTGGAGGTAGAAGGACTCGCAGGAGGTGTCGTCCTCAGCGAAGTTGACGAAGACGTGGTCCCCGCCCCTGCCGAGCGGCGTCTCCTCATGCCCAACCAGCGCGATCACCGTCGCTCCGATCTCCTTGATCCTAGCCAGCAGCCCCACGCTTTCCTTGGTGGTGCCCGAGAGCGAAGGCAGCACGACGATCGATTTCTCGGTCAGGTGCACGGATTGGGCAAGCTGCAGCTCGGCAGTGATATCGACGAAGGCGGGAAAGCCGGACCGGCGCTGCAGCAATTGTGCGGCCGGATGCATCAGAATCGCCGCGCCCCCGGTGCCGAGGAAGAAGATGTTTTGAGCCCCGGCGGCGAGACATTGCGCAACGGCGGTTTCGATGCGCTCCCGCAAAGCCACCGCCCCCGATTGAATGCGTACAAACCGGGCTTCGTCGAAATTGAGCATCGTTCCCTCGATCGCATCTGTTGTAAGACAACTGACATCTTGCTGAGCGCATTTCAAGAGAAATCTTGCGGACCGGCTCCGGTCCAATTGCGTATGCAGCAAGTGAGGCGCCACGACATGCCCCCGCTTGACCTAGCCGCGATTGTCCGACAACAAAAGGAGAGTTGGCACTATGGGGATCACGGACTTGGACGAGCCGCTTCGGGATGCGCGCACACTGGCGGTCCAGCTCCGCGACCGCCTTGCCGACCTGATCAGAAGCGAGGGGCTCAAGCCCGGCGACCGGCTGCCGACCGAGTCGCAGTTGACGCAGCGCTTCCGCATCTCGCGCCCTGCCCTGCGCGAAGCGCTGAAACTTCTCGAACAGGACGGCGCCATTTCCGTCACCCACGGCCTCGGCCGCTTTGTCACGGCGAACTCTGCCGTGCAGGTCGACCGGCCGATAACGATGTTCGAAAGCGTGACCGACATGTCGCGCCATTACGGCTACGACACCATCAACAAGGTTCTGTCGATCGCCGAGGAACCGCCCGATCCGGTGATCCAGCAGCAATTGCGGCTGGCCGACGGAGAGCGCGTCATAAGACTGGAACGGCTGCGGCTGCACAACGACGTGCCCCTCATCTACTCGCTGGATTACGTGCCGCGCAGCCTTTTGCCCGGCCGCCTTTTCGACATCGAATGGAGTGGTTCGCTGCTCGCGCTGTTGGAGAAACACCGCCATCAGCCGCGTATGTCGGCCGCCTCGGTTTCAGCCGTGACGCTGCCGGACGAAATCGTGCAGCGCAACGACCTGCGCGATTTCGGGCCGGCGCTGCTCATTACTGAAACCTGTTTCGATGCGACCGGGACACCGGTCGTCTATGCCGCTGTCTATCATCGCGGCAGCCATTTCGCCTTCAGCTTCGCACGGCGGTGACGCCCAACGCCGGCGATTCGGGCCGGCGACGGCGGTGTTCGCCGGGACGCTGCCGATTGGGAATTGAGTTCGAGAATAGCCTTCGAATAGGTCCTCTGGTCCACGCGTCTTTTGTTAGGTCCTGGCCAACGCTCTGAGACTCTTGTCCGGCAGCTTGCCAGGCCGCGATCCGTGGCGGGGTAGTCCGGCAGCGTTGCGCTCATCTGCATGTCGCCCACGGTCGAGACCGTCACCTCCCCGCCGGATCTCGAGAGCGCGTAGAGCTGTTCGCGGTGGCCCGGCAAGGAGAAGCTCACGGAATCCCGGTCGGCGGGCGCATCTGGCCTGCCGCAAACCTACGCCCGACGAACCGCCTATCCCGGATCCTTAATTAGATTGCGCTCAGTCTCTAAATGGCATATAGATTTCGTACGCAATCTAAATATGGAGGCCGATCATGCGCGTGAGCCGCATTCAGGCTGAGAAGAACCGGCAGACCGTGATCGACGTGGCCAGCCGCCTTTTTCGGGAACATGGGTTCGACGGCATCGGCCTCAAGGATCTGATGAAGGGTGCCGGGCTGACCCAAGGCGCCTTCTACAAGCAGTTCGCGTCGAAGGAGGACTTGGTCGCACAGGCTTCCAGACGGGCGGTGGAGAGTACGGCTGCCCGATGGGCGACAGCGACCGCAGCCAATCCCAGCGATCCGCTTGGGGCGGTGATGGCATTTTACCTCAGCATGGGCCATCGCGAGCAAAGGATGGACGGCTGCCCGGTCGCGGCGCTCGGCTCGGATGCCGCCAGGCAGCGGGCCGAGGTGAAAGGGTCGTTCGAAGCCGGCATCAAGCAGTATCTCGAAATCATCGGCCGGTTGATCGCCGCGACCGACGTAGACGAGCCCAACAGCAAGGCCATGGCCATTCTTTCGACGATGGTCGGCGCGCTGACGTTGTCGCGCGTCGTCAACGACCCCGACCTCGCTCAGGCCTTTCTGGATGCGGCCACCGAACAGGTTCGCGACGCAGTCACGGCTTGAACCGCGCGGGACTGACGACCGGGATTGATAGGAGAATAGATGCGACGGATCGTTGTAACGGGCATGGGCGCGGTCACGCCGCTTGCGGCGGATGTCGAGACGTCCTGGTCGCGTCTCCTGGCCGGCCGCTCTGGTATCCGCAGGCTTGCGGACGAGGTGGTGGAAGATTTGCCGGCGAAGATCGGCGGCGTGGTTCCTTCCCTGGAGGATGATCCCCAAGCCGGCCTCGATCCGAACGGTTTCCTGGCGCCGAAGGATCAGCGCAAGGTCGACCGCTTCATCCTGTTCGCGCTGGCCGCTGCAGAAGAGGCGCTTGCCCAGGCGAGATGGAAACCGGCCTCGGAAAAGGATCGGGTTCGCACGGCGACGATCATCGCTTCAGGTGTCGGAGGTTTTCCCGCCATCACCGAGGCGGTACGGACCGTCGACCAGCGCGGCGTTCGGCGCCTTTCACCGTTTACGGTGCCGTCTTTCCTGGTGAACCTCGCGGCTGGCCACGTCTCGATCCGCTACGGCTTCAAAGGCCACATCGGCGCGCCGGTAACCGCATGCGCCGCCGGCATCCAGGCGATCGGCGATGCGGCTCGCATCATCCGCGCCGATGAGGCCGATATCGCTTTGTGCGGCGGCACCGAGGCATGCATGAACACAGTCAGCTTGGGCGGCTTCGCAGCGGCACGCTCGCTTTCGACCTCCTTCAATCACCGCCCCGATCAAGCTTCTCGTCCGTTCGACATGTCGCGGGACGGATTCGTCATGGGCGAAGGCGCCGGCATCCTGGTCATCGAGGAATTGAGCCATGCGCTGGCTCGCGGCGCGAAACCGCTCGCCGAGGTCGTCGGCTACGGCACCACGGCGGATGCCCATCATGTCACTTCCGGCCCCGAGGACGGCGATGGCGCGCGACGTGCGATGGAGATCGCGATTGCCCAGGCCGGCATCTCGCCACGCGACATCCGCCACCTCAATGCGCATGCGACCTCCACGCCGGTGGGCGACCTGGGAGAAATCGAAGCGATCAAAAGGGTCTTCGGCGCGGATTTCTCGATCGCCGTCAGCGGGACCAAGTCGGCGACCGGACACCTGCTCGGCGCTGCCGGCGGGCTCGGCGCGATCTTCACGATATTGGCGCTCAGGGACCAGGTGGCGCCGCCAACCCTCAATCTGGGCGCGCCCGATCCGGCCGGCGACGGCATAGACTTCGTCGCGAACCAAGCCCGGCCAATGGAAATGGACTACGCGATCTCCAATGGGTTTGGCTTCGGAGGTGTGAACGCCAGCGCGCTGTTCCGGCGCTGGGACGGACAGGCATGAACGGTCGAGCCGCTCCCTGGCTGCGGCTTTTGTTTCGGCCTTCCGATTTCCCCACTCCAGCCGCAAGAAAGTGATCTCATGGAAAAGACCAATCCTGGCGTCGCCCTCGTCACAGGCGCATCCTCGGGCATCGGGCGCGCAACAGCCGCAGCCCTCCGGAACGCGGGCTTTCGCGTGTTCGGAACCAGCCGTCGCGCGATCTCCGAACAGTCCGACGGCGTTACCATGCTGACCGGCGACGTGACCGACGACGCGTCCGTATCGAAGCTGGTCGAAGAGGTGCTGGCCGAAACAGGGCGCATAGACTTGCTGGTCAACAATGCCGGCATCGGCCTGCTTGGCGGCGCGGAGGAGTCCTCGACTGCGCAGGCTCAGGCGCTTTTCGATGTGAATGTCTTTGGTGTCATCCGGATGACCAACGCGGTGCTGCCGACAATGCGACACCAACGCAGCGGCAGAATCGTGAATTTGAGTTCCGTGCTGGGCCTGATTCCGGCTCCCTATTCCGCTCTCTATGCGTCGACCAAGCATGCGATCGAAGGCTATTCAGAATCGCTGGACCATGAACTGCGCTCGTTCGGAATTCGCGTGGTGCTGGTCGAGCCCGCCTACACCCGCACGTCATTTGAAGAAAATCTCGCCAGGCCCGATCAGTTGCTGGACATCTATGGCATCGCGCGCGCCGGCATGGATGTGGTTCTGCGGAAAGCCATCGAGACAGGCGATGCGCCCGAGGTCGTGGCCAAGACGGTCTTGCAAGCGGCGACCGCCTCCGTTCCGCGGAGGCGCTATGCTGCCGGAAAAATGGCTCGCCAGATCAGCTTGCTGCGCCGTTTCGTTCCCGAATCCGCCTTCGACAAGAGCCTGCGAAAGCAAAACGGCCTGCCGGCCTGACATCCAAGTCGCCGACAGTGGTCATTCGAGGCTCTCTGACACATGAGTTGGGCAGCCGCAGCCGCCCACCCCCTTAGGCGGCGCTGCCGGTTCGGCGCGACGGGAGTTGCCCGGGATCAAAGGCGGCATTTGCGGCGGCAGAGGTGTCGAAACGCCTCGGCTCGAAGGCCAGCGCATCGTGCATGGGAAGCGCTGCCGAGAAGAGGAAGCCCTGCCCGATCATGCAATCGAGCGAGCGCAGGATCAGGCGATCGGCGTCCGTTTCGACCCCCTCCGCCATGACCTCTATGCCAAGCGTTCGTCCGAGATCGATGACGGCCTTGACCAGCGCCTGATCTTCCACGGATTTGGCCAGATCGCGAACGAAGTCCTTGTCGATCTTGATCTTGCGGATCCGACTGTCCTTCAGCGAAACCAGGGTCGAAAAGCCGGTGCCGAAATCGTCCAGCACGATCGATATGCCCGCGTCCGCCAGGCGTTCCAGCTTTTCGTCGACCCGGGCGCGATCCACGGGCGCCTCTTCGGTAATCTCTATCTCGAGCATGGCCGCGGGGACATTCCTCGTCTTCAGGATGTCCAGTATCATATCGTCGACATTGCCTGCCTCGAGTTCACGCGGCGACAGATTCATCGCAACGCGCACATCCTGGCGCCCTTTCCTCGCCAGTTCCTCGATCATGGAGCAGCAATTGAGAAAGACCTTCTCCGTCAGCAAGGAAAGCAGACCGGTTTCGCGTGCCGCTGTCACGATCTCCGGCGGGGGAATGGCGCCGTGAACCGGATGCTGCCACCGCAGCAGCGCTTCGAAGCCGGCGACCGCTTGCGCGTCCAGCCGCACGATGGGCTGGAACCATGAGCAAAGCGTGCCTCTCTCGATGGCTGCGCGCAGGTCGCGCTCGATGCAGTGCTTGCGTTCGAGCCCCTGATCGAGCTCGGCATCGAAGAGGCAGTATTCGTTCCTGCCGCTGCGCTTGGCCGCGTAAAGCGCGAAGTCGGCGCGCAGCAGCATCTCCGTCAGTCGCGGTGTCTCCGATACGTATATACCGATCGAGGCGCCGACACGCACCGATTTCAATGCCGGATCCGGATTGGCGATGGCCGCGATGATCAAGGACGCAAGCTCGTCTATCGAGTGCTGCGAGCTTGCGGCGGGAAAGAGCAGCACGAACTCGTCGCCGCCGATGCGCGCGATCGTTGCCCCCGGCGGCGCGTGGTTCTCTATCCTGCGCGCGACCCGGACCAGCAGGTCGTCGCCGATATTGTGACCATAGGTGTCGTTGACGGATTTGAAGCCGTCGAGATCGATCAGCATGGTCACGAACGGACCGTCGGAAAAACCCATCTCGCCGATTGCGTGCTCGAGCCCGTGCCTGTTGAGCAAGTTCGTCAGCGGATCGCACCTGGAGTTTCGTTCCATCCGGGCCGCGAACGCCCTCGCCTCGTATTTGAGGCGGCTCGTCTCCTTGAAGCGGGTCTGCCCGAGCAGCGAGCTTCTGATCATGCCTCCAAGAAAAAGCAGGACCGTGAGGCCGAGGACGTAGTTCTCGATATTGCCTTTCGCCAACACGCATCCTGCGGCGATCAGAAGCGGCAATGTCAAGAAGTTGATCGAAGCCGGCGCGTATGACGCACCATAGGTGACCGAACCGGCCGACAGGCCGGCGAGCACGATCAGATAGAGCGGCGCCTGGGGGGTGGTGTATCCATCCGACAGCACGGCCAGAAAAGACCAGGCGATGCCCGATGCCAGCGCTAACAGCCCGTAAACGGAAAGTCGCGCATCGACCGGCCTCGACCGGCCATCGGGCCCATTAAAGGCAATTTCCGGCTGGGTGAGGGCCAGTCCTATGCGGGCGCCGTTGATGATGGTGACCGCCACAAACCACAGCGCCGCCGCCGGGCCACCGCCCGAGAGCATCTGCACGGCCAGGATCAGGGCCGAGAGAACGGTGCCGATGGGCATCGAGATGAAAAGGCCCTTCTTCAGGTCAGCGAACTGATCCCGCAGAATTCCCGCTTCCACGGCTTCGCTTTGCCCCTGAAGGGCTGAACCTGGGCCGGGCTGGTCGGAATTTCTCATGCCTAGTGGCTAAACGAGCGGAATGAAAATCGCGTTAAGGATTTCAGCGACTTACGCCGCATCAGTCATGGATAGGCGAGCGCGACGGTCCGGCCCGCCTCCCCATCGGGGTCGAGGCTGTCCACAACTCCAGCCGAACGGACTGTTCCCCACGCTGCCTCTGCGCTTCGATCTACCCCGGTGTGGCGGGAGTTTGCGAAAATCTTTGGGTCCGTTTGGAAACCGATCTGACGAAACTCCATCAAATCATTCGTCGGCCGCTACGGTCACCAAAGGATGGGTGTCGATGTCGTGACAGGCCTCGAACTTTGCCCATCGACTGGCGCAAAGCAGGCCAGGCGATCGTTGATTTGCCCAAACCAGCGTCGGGAGTCAGTCTGGCTCGGTCGGACTCCAATCGAATAGCGCAGGGAGAAAGAAGATGGCTCAAGACCACTCTAAATCGAACGGACCGGATCTGGCCCAAGGCATTGCGCTAGCCGACCTTGCCGATGGCGCAAAGCTGGTCGGTCACTGTGGCGATGAACAGCTGCTGTTGGTGCGCCGCGGGACAGAGGTCTTCGCAATCGGAGCGGCGTGCACGCATTATGGCGGGCCGCTGGTCGACGGTCTTGTCGTGGAGGATACCGTTCGATGTCCGTGGCACCACGCCTGCTTCGATTTGCGCACCGGCGAAGCCGTGCGTGCGCCTGCGTTCAGTCCACTCGCCTGCTGGTCGGTGGAACATCGCGGCGATCGCATATTCGTGGGCGAGAAGCGCAAGCGAGCGGCTCAAACGCCCGGCAGCGGAGGCGCTGGCCAGTTTGCCGGCAGAATCGTGATCGTCGGAGGCGGCGCGGCCGGTTTCGCAGCCGCCGAAAGACTACGGCGCGAAGGCCATCAGGGCAGCATTGTCATGCTCAGCGACGACGAGGCGCCGCCCGTCGATCGCCCCAACCTTTCCAAGGACTACCTCGCCGGCAAGGCGCCGTCGGACTGGGTTCCGCTGCGTCGGGAAAGCTTCTATGCCAAGAACGGCATTGATCTGCGCCTCAAAGCCAGCGTCGCCGACATCGATGTCCGGTCCGGCGAGGTCGTGCACGCAGACGGGAACCGAACTGCCTACGACCGTTTGCTGCTTGCTACGGGAGCCGAACCGGTCCGCCTCATGATCCCGGGCGCCGATCAGCCACAGGTCCATACGCTGCGCTCGCTCTCCGACTGCAGCACGATTATCGAGGAAGCCGAGACGGCCCGCAGCGCCATCGTGCTGGGCGCCAGTTTCATCGGCCTCGAGGTTGCCGCGTCCCTGCGTGCGCGGAACATCGAAGTTCATGTCGTCGCGCCCGACGAACGGCCGATGGAGCGGGTCCTCGGGCCGCAGATGGGCGACTTCATCCGCAGCCTCCACGAGCAAAATGGCGTCGTCTTTCATCTCAAGGACACCGCGACCGCCATCGACGGCACGAACGTGCAACTGAGCAGCGGCCTTACGCTGACCGCGGATCTCATCGTCGCTGGCATCGGCGTGCGGCCGCGGCTCGGGCTTGCCGAAAAGGCTGGGCTCAGGCTCGACCGCGGCATCATGGTGGACGCCTTTCTGGAGACGAGCGCGCCGGGCATTTTCGCGGCAGGCGACATTGCGCGATGGCCCGATGCCCACTCCGGCGAATACATCAGGGTCGAGCACTGGGTGGTCGCAGAAAGGCACGGACAGACGGCAGCTCTGAACATGCTCGGACAGCGCGAGAAATACACTGCCGTGCCGTTCTTCTGGAGCCAGCATTATGACGTCCCGATCAACTACGTTGGACATGCGGAGCGATGGGACGAGATCGCGGTGGAAGGCGACATCGCCGCCAAAGATTGCCTCCTGCGTTTCAAGCGCAAGGGACGCACACTGGCGGTCGCCTCGATTTTTCGCGACATCGAAAGCCTGAAGGCCGAATTGGAGATGGAACGCCAGAGCGCTACCTGATGAAGCATGCGGAGGCCGCTTAGAGCAGCGCACGCACGGAGGCGGCCGGCGTCGGTCTGCAATGCGCTCAAATCCGACATCCGACCGGAACGGCCGACCGCTGCAAATGTGATGCAGTTGAGGACCAAAGGCCGTTTTGCCGTTTCAGACGGCCTGGCGAAGGCTGATTTGCCGCCATGCGATCGGCGGTACCAATCGCCTACGAAAAGCAACAACGCGATGAAACCTTTCAGGGCTTCTTTCCGTTCGGTCGGAGGAGGATCCAACAATGACCGAACCCGGCGAAAGCAGTTCCCATAACCGGATCGACGACAAGCAGCTCGTCATTTTGCTGAAACAGAAAACAGGCATTTCGGACGCGCAAGCCAGGAGGCTGATAAAAGCGGTTGGACGCGATCGTCCTGCGCTGTTGCGGGAAGCCAGAATCATCAGGGCGAGGCACTCGGGCGTCTAGTTCACGCCGCCGCTTGAGCCGGTCGATGGGCCTTTCCGAAAAACGGCCATCCCCTCAGCGTGCGACCAGCCGAGAAACCTTGAGCCGCGGCGCGAAGAAGCAGCGCAAATAGGGCTGATTGGTTATCACGTAGTTGTTTTCGCAGATATGATATTGGCCATCCGGTGATTCCTGAACCCGGTCTCGCGGGATGTTGAAACCGTCGGGCAAATAGGTATAGCCGCCGTCGGCTCTGGACCGCACCGAAGACTGAGGGATGGCGCGGCAATCTTGACTGCCGCAGCACTTGAATCTCGTTACCGGGTCAATCTTGTCTTCGTACCAATCATGCGCATTGGCGCCTGTTGCGGCGGCAATGCACATGGCTGTGAAGATGACCCTTCGCATGGCATTCCTCGTGTGCGGAGGCGCTGCTCATTCGGGCGTCATGTATATTAGCGTTGCGCCGAAAATGCCATTGCATCGCGAAGGCCCGGCACGGCAGCCGTCTGCCTCGCCCGCTCACACCAGCCATCGTTTTGGATGGTCTCGCCGGTCATGAACGCGTTCTGCATAAGATACAGACAGGCGGGCGCGCGATGTCGGAGGGCGTGGCGAAGCGCTTTTAGTCGTTGGTTGCTGCGTCTCGTTGCCCCAGAATCGCTTGTGCCTCCTGGCGGCATGCACAAGAATCGGCGGCTTGCGCAGACCTGCCGATTGCGAGATGGTGGGCGATGATCGCCGGTAGGTATCTGGATCACAAATTGGAATGCCCGTATTGCGGTGTGATCCGGTTGCAGATCCCCATCGATGCTCAACCCATTACCCAAATCCATTGTGCCGAATGCGGCAAATATCTGGGTACGTGGGACGAACTCCAGACCGACTTCGAGCGCCAGGGCGGCACCGAGGGGGTGTTCCGTCTGGACAAAGGGCGTATCCAGAAGCTCGCTTCCAGCCAATAACGAACCGCCGG
>NZ_RZSN01000053.1:0-32418 GCF_003997315.1 Mesorhizobium sp. M1A.F.Ca.IN.020.04.1.1 | reverse complement strand
CTTGGTGATTGCAAAGCGCGCTGCTAGTCTGTTCTCAACTTGAAACAAATCGAGGTGCCTGCTGCGTCCTTGCTGGTTCGCGCGGCGCCGGTATCGTGGTCTTCCACTTCAATTCCTTCCGGCGCCGCGCGAACCAGCAAGGACGCAGCAGGCACCTCGATTTGTTTCAAGTTGAGAACAGACTAGCAGCGCGCTTTGCAATCACCAAGAGCGCATGCCTCGATTTTTGGCGCCGTCACGCAGGGGCCACCTCATGCCGGTTGAATAGCCGGCTTCAATCAGGCATGTCTCAATGAGACTTGGAACGGGTTTGGGCAACATCATAGCAATGAGCTTAATCGCATGACGACGACGCCATGAACTGGACGCGCTATTTCTGGCCGGTCATCGGCATAGCGGCCGTGGTGTTCTCGCTCTGGCTGCTCATCCATGAGTTGCGCGGCATCTCACTCGACGATGTCTGGGCCGGTATCGTCGCCATCCCCCCGCGCGCCTGGGTGCTGGCGGCGCTGAGTTCCGTCGTCGCCTATGCCTCCCTCGCCGGCTACGACCACATTGCGCTGCTCCATATCGGCAAGAAAGTTTCGTGGCTGTTCGTCACGCTCTGCTCCTTCACCACCTATGCGCTGTCGCACAATATCGGCGGCTCGGTGCTGTCTGGCGCGGTGATCCGCTACCGCGCCTATGGCACCCGGGGGCTGACCGGCCAGGATGTCGGCGTGCTGGTGGCGATCTGCTGGATCACCTTCGTGCTCTCCAGCCTGCTTGTCGGGGGCCTCGTGCTGGTGCTGGAGCCGCAGATCGTCGACCGTTTCACCACGACCCCGCACCACGAGCTGGCAACAGCCGCCGGCCTCGCCATGCTGATCCTGGTTGCGGTCTATGTGTTCTGCAGCTGGCTGCATCTGAGGCCGCTCAAGGTCGGCAGCTTCCAGCTGCATTACCCGGCACTGCCGATCGTGGCGCGGCAATTGCTGATCGGCCCGGTCGAGCTGCTCGCGGCGGCGGCCATCATCTACTTTGCCTTGCCGGCGGCCGGCAATCCCGGCTATTTCGTCGTGCTGGGCGTCTTCATGATATCCTTTTCGGTCGGCTTGCTGTCGCATGCGCCGGGCGCCCTCGGCGTTTTCGAGGTCGTCTTCCTGGCCGGACTGTCGCATATGGATCCGGTCGGCGTGCTCGCCGCACTCCTGGTGTTCCGCCTGTTCTACCTGATCGTCCCGCTGCTGATCGGGCTCGGCGTGGTGCTGTTCTTCGAGCATTCGCAATACAGCCGCGGCGAAGGTTGAGCGTTCCCGTGCGGCCCGCGACCGAATGAGAAAAAGGCTGCGGTTGAACTGCGGCGCGGGGTTGACTATTTTCGGATGGCGGCTACAAGGCAGCGCTCGCGGCGCTTGAGCCGCCCGCTTCGCGCGATACCGACCGCGCCTGCTGGGGAATAGGTTAACGGTAGACCAGCGGACTCTGACTCCGTTAGTCCTGGTTCGAATCCAGGTTCCCCAGCCAAACTGGACTCCCTGTTGGTATAGCGGTCTGCTCAGCGCCTATGGCTGCTCCAGACGCGACCGTTTCCGCAAGTAGATCAAACGGTTGCCTGAAGACAGCGTGAACCTCGCCTTGGTCCCATTGGCAGTTCGACAGTACAAGATTCAAGAGCCTTTTTTCTCATGCACGGGCTGTTTCGCAAACAGTCGGCTGGCGTTGCGCGCCAATTCCAACAGCCGGATGCCATCCTCCATGTATGATTCCTCGGTGCTGCCATGGCGCTCTATCTCGCGAAGCAGCCGGGTCTGTTCGGTTCGCCACTGTGCCGACATCCGGTCGTAGAAGGTGTTGTCGATGCGGCCATCGAGCTTGTCGAGATACAAGGCGTGCAGCCGGTCCTCGAGCCGCTTGTACTCGACCTGGCATCGATGGATCGCCTGTTCATGCTCCCGGCGCTCGTCGGCATGGCTGGCCATGAGCGCTGCCTTTACCCATTCCAGGATCTCTTCGTCGAAGTGCAACCGGTCGAGCAGGTTGGCGAATGCCTGATCGAGCACCTCCTCGCGGACATATTTGCGGCGGCAATCACCGTACCCGCCTCGGCCTTTGTTGGTATGCCCCGTGCAGTGATAGTAGACGTATTTGCCCTTCTTGATCTCAGCGACAACGGCGCAGCCGCATTCGGTGCAGGTCATCAAGCCGGTGAACGCGAACTCGTTTCCCACCGGGTGGGTCGGCACCGCATTGCGGCCCGTCAGGACGCCCTGCACCCTCTCCCACAATTCGATCGATACGAGAGGTTCGTGCTTGCCCTGGTGCAATTTGCCGTTCCACTGGAACAGTCCCGTGTAGAGGCGGTTGCGCAGGATCATATGGACGGTGCTGACCGGAACCGGATTGCCGCTCTTGGGATAGATCAGCCCATCGCTGTGGGCTGCCTTAGCCAGGGCCTTCAGCGAATACTGGCCGGTTGCGTAGCGCTCGAACAGCTGTGTTGACGACTGGAGCCAGTTCAGGATGCGGCTCGATGACCTTTCTGCCATCCTTCCCCGTGGTGTTGACATAGCCTAGCGGAGCCTTGGTCGGCCATATGCCCTGCTCCGCCTTCTCCATCTGCCCCTTGCGGGCTTCTTCCGACAGGTTGTCTATGTAGTTCTTGGCCATCAAAGACCTTGATGCCGTGCATGAACTTTTCAGATGAGCGCGAGTCTCGCGACAGCGTCACACCTTCCTTCGCAAGGTGGATTTCTACACCCAGCTCATCGAGCGTCACCCAATCTCGTACCTTCGCCCCAAAACCGTTTTCATCCACTGACCGCATGGTGAGCATGACATGGGCATGCGGTTTTGGACCGCCATCCTCTGCCCTGTCCCAATGCACATTGAGATCGGCGACCATGCCTCGGCTGACGAACTCGGCCTGAACGAAGTCGCGCGCCAGCTCGATGCCTTGCGCCTGGCTGAGTTCACGCGGGAGGGCAAACTCCACCTCGCGGGCCAGCTGCGCATCCTTCCTTATCTCGAAGGCCTCTACGTCGTTCCATAGTCGTTCGTGATCGCTCCAGGCGCGCGGAGCATTCTCCGGCAGCATCACCTCTGAATGGACGACGCCGCGCTTGGCCGAGAAGTCATGAGTGCGTTCGATCCGCTCGTCACGCAATCGAGAAGCCGAGCGGTAGGCGGCTGACGCCACAGCACTGCTCCCTGCCTTGCGGCAAATGACCTTGACGTGAAGATGATAGATCGCCATCGCGATCCATTCATTTGCACGTCAAAGCGCACGTCGGCACGACGTATAAGCGCGCCCTCCCTCGAAAAATTCTCGGGATGGACCAGCCCGTCCCGGGCTGTCTCGGCAACCCTGAAGCCTTCCGGCAGATGCTCCCCTATCATCATCCGATCGACAACCGACGGAGACCGCCATGCGCAAACCACGTGACTTCGACGCCGAACTGAAGGCATTGGAAGACAAAGCCAAGGAACTGAAAAACCGAAAGGTGCAGCAGCTTGGCGACCTGGTCATCGCCACCGGCGCCGATCAACTCAGCACCGACGAACTGGCCGGCGCGCTGGTCGCAATCGCCGAGACGAAGGACGCCGCAAAGCGTGAGGCATGGGCTAAGCGTGGGGGGATGTTTTTCGAGAGCGGCTCCCGGCGAACTGCTCCAGCATCTCAGCGCAACCTACGCGGCGCTCCAGCGCAATCGGGCAGCCCGCAATCGCCGGCAAGCGGCACGGGCCCGAAATGACATGCGCGCGTGGCAGGTCGAGCGCTGCAAGCGCACCCGACACCTCATCGAGCTCGGCGGACTCGTCGTCAAGGCAGGCATCGTCGAGCTGACCAATGACGATCGCGCTATCATCTACGGCGCGCTGCTCTGGATCGCCGCCAAGCTCCAAAGCCATGAGGGCGAGAATGCGCGGGACCTGTGGGCCGCGAAGGGGAAACAGGCGTTCGCTGCGGAATGTCATGAAGAGCAAAAGGGCCAATGACGCCCGAAGATTGGCGAGCGCCGGCTCCCACCCGGTCGAAAACCGCTTCAATGTGAAAGGGATGTTTTAGGTTCATCTCGGGTTCGCCGGTGGACTCCGCGTTGCTGACCGGAACCCCGGTCACGACCAACCTGAGTTGAAGGCATCGCTCTAGCGATTCCGGTAACCCAGGTATCCCCGGATGATTTGTGAACCAGCAGGTTGCGATCGTCCGCAATGGGTCAATAGGCTATTGAGATCCGGGCACGGTCACTCCTCCCTGAACGCCCTGTCGATCTGATCGGCCAAGGGCTTCACCAGATAGGAGAGCATCGTGCGGTTGCCTGTCGAGAAGAACGCCTCGACCGGCATGCCGGGCGCCAGCGTCAGACCGTTGAGCTTTTTCAGCTCCGGGCGCGGAATGCCGATGCGGACGGTGTAGAAGCCCGCGCCGCTGCGCTCGTCGAGGCTGAGGTCGGCGGCGATCTCTTTGACATTGCCGTTCAGTTCCGGCGTCACGCGCTGGTTGAATGCCGAGAATTTCAGGCCGGCTTCCTGACCGAGCTTCAGCTGGTCGATGTCTTGCGGCGACACGCGCGCCTCCACGGTCAGCTCATCGGCCACCGGCACGATCAGCATGACGACTTCACCGGGCGTGATGACCCCGCCCACGGTATGGACCGCAAGCTGATGCACCACCCCGTCCTGCGGGCTGCGGATGTCGATGCGCTTCAATTGATCCTCGGCCGACACCTTGCGCTCGACGAACTCGGATATCTTGCTCTGAACGTCGCGCAGCTCGGTCGCGACCTCCTTGCGCAGGTCCTGGTCGACCTGGATGATCTGCAGCCGCGTTTCGGCAATGCGGCCCTTGGCCTGGGCGATCGAGGCGGTGAGCTGGCCGTGTTCGCCGTCGAGCCGGACGGCGTCGCGCTCGAGCTCGGTCAGGCGATCGATCGACACCAGCTTCTGTTGCCAGAGCTTGCGGATGCTTTCGAGCTCGATGCCGATCAGCTCGATCTCGTGGCTCTTGGCGACACGCTGCTCGCTCAAGCCGGAGCTCTCCTCGGCCAGTTGGGCAATGCGCTCCTCGAGCTGCGCCTTCTGGCCGGCGCGCGACTGTTGGCGGAATTCGAACAGCGACTGTTCTCCGGCCATGGCGCGGGCGACGGTCGGATCGCCCTGCCGCGAGATCAGCGATTGAGGAAACACGATCGCCTCCTTGCCGTCGCGCTCGGCCTCAAGGCGCGCCAGGCGCGCCTCGAATTCGTCGAGGCCCTTGGTGACGATCGCCAGATTGGCCCGCGTCACGGTCTCGTCGAGACGCAACAGGACGCCGCCCGACTTCACCGCATCGCCTTCGCGCACGAGTATCTGGCCGATAACGCCGCCGGTCGGATGCTGCACCTTCTTGACGCTGGAATCGACGACCAGCCTGCCGGAAGCGATCACCGCGCCGGACAGCTCGGTGACGGCGGCAAGGCCCCCGCCGCCGCCGACAAGAACGATGCAGGCGGCGACGCCGCCGATCAGGTAGCGGCGAATGGTCGTTTCCACCGGAGCGGCTTCGTCGGCCATCAGGATGCGCTCTCCTCGGCCCCGGCAACCACCTTCAACGGCGCCGCGGCCGGCCGGGTGACCTTGTTCAGGACCTCGTTCTTCGGCCCGAAGGCCTGCACGCGGCCATTGGCCATGACCAGCACCTGGTCGAGGCTGGCCAGGGCGCTGGGCCGATGCGCCACGACGACGGCAATGCCGCCCCGCGCGCGCACGCCCTGGATCGCCTCCGTCAGCGCCGCCTCGCCCTCGGCATCGAGATTGGAATTCGGCTCATCGAGGATGACCAGGAACGGATCGCCGTAGAGCGCGCGGGCCAGCGCCACACGCTGCCGCTGACCGGCCGAAAGCGCCGAGCCCGCTTCGCCGATCCGCGTTTCGTAACCTTCCGGCAGGTGGACGACCAGATCGTGCACGCCGGCGGCGCGCGCGGCCGCCAGTATCTTGTCCGAAGGCGCCTGCGGCTCGAGGCGCGCTATGTTTTCGGCAATGCTGCCGTCGAACAGCTGCACGTCCTGCGGCAGGTAGCCGATATGCTTGCCGAGCTCTTCCGGCGACCATTGATCGAGCGTCGCGCCGTCCAGCCGGATCGCCCCGCGCGCCGGCTGCCAGATTCCTGCGATCGCCCGCACCAGCGAGGATTTGCCCGACGCGCTCGGACCGATGATGCCGAGGCCCGCACCCTTCTCGAGCGCAAAGCCCGCGTCCTGCACGACGAGCCGGCGCTCGCCGGGCGGCGTCACGCTGATGCCTTCGACAGCGAGGCCAGACGCCGGGGCCGGCAAGGAGACGCTGGTCGAGGTCTCGGGCAGCATGGCCAGAAGTTGCGCCAGCCGCGCCCAGGCCTGCCGGGCACTGACGAAGTTTTTCCAATGCGCGATCGCCAGCTCGATCGGCGCTAGCGCCCGCCCCATCATGATGGAGCTCGCGATCATGATGCCGCCGGTCGCTTCCTGATGGATGACCAGCCAGGCGCCGATCGCCAGGATGCCCGATTGCAGCATCATGCGCAGGATCTTCGAGATGGTGCCGAGCGTGCCCGCGACATCGCTCGCCTTGGCGTTGGTGCCGAGATAGTCGGCATTGATGCCCGCCCAGCGTTCGGCGATGCGCGAGCCGAAGCCCATCGCCTGCAGCACCTCGACATTGCGGCGCGTCGCCTCGGCAAGCGTGTTGCGCAAGGCGGCCTGGCCGTTGGCCTTCTTGGCCGGCTCCCGCGTGCGGGCCTCGGCGAGCAGCGTCAGCCCGAAGAGGATGATGGCGCCGCCCAGCGCCGTCATGCCGATCCAGAAATGGAACAGGAAGCAGATGCCGAGATAAAGCGGCATCCATGGCAGGTCGAACAGCGCGGTCGGTCCGGCGCTGGAGAGGAACGAGCGGACCTGGTCGAGATCGCGCAGCGACTGCAAGCCGTCGCCCACAAGCTTGGTGCGCAAGGGCAGCCGCATCAGTGCCGCGTAGACCTTGCCGCTCATGCGCTGATCGAGCGCCATGCCGATGCGCACCAGGAGCCGCGAGCGGATCAGCTCGAGCACGCCCTGGAAGGTGAAAAGCATGGCGGCGAAGATGGCGAGCCCGACCAGCGTCGGCACGCTGCGACCGGGGATCACGCGGTCATAGACCTGCAGCATGAAGAACGAGCCGGTCAGCGCCAGTACGTTGACGACACCGCTCATCAGCGCCACCCCCGAAAAGGCGCGCTTGAACGAGGACAGCACCGCCGCGAGCGTTGCCCGCGGCGGCTGGGTTGGATTGAAAAGCGTCGTTGCCGTCACCTGACTTCCAGTTCAATTCAAGCGGCGACGAACTGGAAGTCGTCCTGATGCAGGTTCGACATCGCAAAATTCTTCAACGTCAGAACGTTACCGGCGTCCCGCGTGATAACAGTGTCTGAGCCAACCTGTGTCGCCGCGGCCAGCACGGCGGCGAAGTCGGCGAAGACATTGGTTGTAAAGTCGATGACGTCCTCTGACCCTGCTCCTGCGGTGAAGTCGGTGATTGTATCGTTGCCGAAGCTTGCCTGGAAGATGAACGTGTCGCTGTCCGCTCCGCCGCTCAACGTGTCGTTGCCTGCTCCGCCATTCAGCACATCGACCTCACCAAATCCGTATAGCGCCTCCTTTGAGCTGCCACCGGTGAGCGTGTCGTGGCCTGCGCCGCCGACGATTGGCAGACCGCCGGTCAGGCTGATCGTGGTACCGTCGCCATAGACCAGCGTCTCGACCTGGTAGGAGGTGGACGCCCAGTAGTACTGGTTGACAAGCCTGATCTGGTCGCCGCTGACGCCGTCGCTGATCAGAAGGTCGGATCCCGAGACGTTGAAGGTCACGTTGGCCGCCGTCAGTCCGGCGCCGAGTTGAATGGTGTCGGTGCCACCGCCGGTATCGTAGACAGTGTCCGAGCCGTCGCCGGCGTTGAACACATAGGTGTCATTGCCGGAGCCGCCGTCGAGAGTGTCATTGCCCGCTCCACCGGTCAGCGTGTCGTTGCCGCCATTGCCGTTGAGCGTATCGACGCCTGCGTTGCCGGTCAGCGTGTCGCCGAAGCTGGTGCCGTTGAGCGTGTCGTTGCCGGCGCCGCCGAAGATCGGCAGGCCACCGGTCAGGCTGATCGAAGTGCCGTCGCCATAGATCAGCGTCTCGACCTGGTAGGACGTCGAGTAGACATAGTACTGGTACGCCAGCTTGATCTGGTCACCGGCGCCATAGGTGATCAGCAGATCGTTGCCCGAGACGTTGAAGGTGACGTTGGCAGCGGTCAGCCCGGCGCCGAGTTGGATCGTGTCGGTGCCGCCATTCTCGTTGATCGTGTCGGAACCATCGCCTGAGTTGAACACAAAGGTGTCGTTCCCGCTGCCGCCGTTGAGCGCGTCGACCCCGAGTCCACCATTGAGTGTGTCGCTGCCAGCATTGCCATTGAGCGTATCGGTGCCCGCGCCGCCGGTCAGTGTGTCGGCGAAAGCAGTGCCGTTGAGCGTGTCGTTGCCGGTTCCGCCGACGATTGGCAGCCCACCGGCCAGGCTGATCGAAGTGCCGTCGCCATAGATCAGCGTCTCGACCTGGTAGGACGTCGAGTAGACATAGTACTGGTACGCCAGCTTGATCTGGTCACCGGCGCCATAGGTGATTAGCAAATCGTTGCCCGAGACGTTGAAGGTGACGTTGGCAGCGGTCAGCCCGGCGCCGAGTTGGATCGTGTCGGTGCCGCCATTCTCGCTGATCGTGTCGAAACCATCGCCTGAGTTGAACACATAGGTGTCGTTCCCGCTGCCGCCGTTGAGCGCGTCGTTGCCGATGCCGCCATTGAGTGTGTCGATGCCGTCGTCGCCATTGAGCGTATCGGTGCCCGCCCCGCCGGTCAGTGTATCGCCAAACCTCGTGCCGTTGAGCGTGTCGTTGCCGGCGCCGCCGAAGATCGGCAGGCCACCGGTCAGGCTGATCGAAGTGCCGTCGCCATAGATCAGCGTCTCGACCTGGTAGGAGGTGGAGTAGGCATAATACTGGTAAGCCAGCCTGATCTGGTCGCCGGCGCCGTAGGTGATCAGCAGATCGTTGCCGGAGACGTTGAAGGTCACGTTGGCAGCCGTCACACCGGCACCCAACTGGATTGTATCGGCGCCACCGTTCTCGTTGATCGTATCGGTCCCATCGGCGGCGTTGAAAATATAGACGTCGTTGCCGCTGCCGCCGTTGAGCGCGTCGATCCCGATGCCGCCGGTCAAGGAGTCATTGCCCGCACCGCCGTTAAGCGCGTCGTTGCCAATGTCACCAACGATCGTGTCGGCGCCGTCGCTGCCATTGAGCGTGTCGTTGCCCACGGCACCGATCAATGTGTCGGCAAAGTTGGTGCCGTTGAGGATATCATCTGCGGCACCGCCAACGATCGGCAGGCCGCCGGTTAGGCTGATCGAAGTGCCGTCGCCATAGACCAGGGTCTCGACTTGATTGGAGGTCGAGTAGACGTAATGCTGGTATGCCAGCCTGATCTGGTCGCCGGCGCCGTAGGTGATCAACAGGTCGTTGCCGGAGATGTTGAAGGTCACGTTGGCGGCGGTCAGCTCAGCGCCGAGCTGGATGTTGTCGGCAGCCCCGCTGCTGTCGTTGATCGTGTCGGAGCCGTCGCCGGGGTTGAAGACATAGGTATCGTTGCCGCTGCCGCCATTGAGCGCATCATTGTCGACGCCGCCGCTGAGCGTGTCATTGCCATCGCTGCCATTGAGCGTGTCGGTGCCCGCCAAGCCATATAGCATCTCATTTCCGTTGCTCCCGTTCAGCGTGTCGTTACCGGCGCCGCCGACGATCGGCAGACCGCCGGTCAGGCTGATCGAGGTGCCGTCGCCATAGACCAGGGTCTCGACCTGATAGGAAGTCGAGTAGGCATAATACTGGTATGTCAGCCTGATCTGGTCGCCGGCGCCGTAGGTGATCACCAGGTCGTTGCCGGAGACGTTGAACGTTACGTTGGCGGCCGTCAGCCCGGCGCCCAACTGGATGGTGTCAGCGCCGCCGCTCTCGTTGATCGTGTCGATACCATCGCCGGAATTGAAGACAAAGGTGTCGTTGCCGCTGCCGCCACTGAGCGTGTCGGTGCCGGCACCGCCGTTGAGCGTGTCGTTGCCGTCGCTGCCATTCAGCGTGTCGGTGCCCGCAGCGCCGGTCAGCGTGTCGGCGAAGTTGGTGCCGTTGAGGGTGTCGTTGCCGGCACCGCCGACGATCGGCAGACCGCCGGTCAGGCTGATCGAGGTGCCATCGCCATAGACCAGCGTCTCAATCTGCGATGACGTGGAACCCCAGGAATATTGATACATGATCCTGATCTGATCACCGCTGATGCCATCGCTGATCAGCAGGTCATTGCCGGAGACGTTGAAGGTCACGTTCGCGGCAGTGAGCCCGACGCCTAGAATGAGCCAGTCGCTCCCGCTGCTGTCGCCGATTGTATCGGAGCCATCGCCGGAGTTGAACACATAGGTGTCGTTGCGGGCGCCGCCGTTGAGTGCGTCGTTGCCGATGCCGCCAATGAGCGTATCGTTGCCGTTGCTGCCTGCCAGAGTATCGTTTCCGCCGTAGGCCTCGATGACAGCAGCGGCAGTGGCATTCAAAGTCTCTCCATCATCCGTTCCATCGACCTCTGCAAGATCGAATGCGTTCAAAATAGTTGATCTATCAATGTCGCTGAAGAAATTTATTATCACTGCCGGTAGGATCGGTATTTCCTTTCTGAATACCGCAAGCAACGCGACCGCATCTGAATCTGATCCCAAGTTTTCGCCGCGAAATTTTTCGATGACCTGTAGCGCCAAGCGACCGAAGTCCCCATCTATTTGAGCGGTCAGAGGATTGACAAAAATATTCATGAACGGAGCCAGCGCACCAAGGTCTGCCTCGGATCCTTCTCGTGCGATGATCGACCAAGCCGCCTGCGCAAGGAAGCGAGCGGTGTAATAGTCCTTCACCTCCGAATACGATTCCATTAAGGCCACTGCGTTCTGCGCGGTTGGTTCACCAACCATGACCGAGCTGGGGGCCAGGAAGTTTCCTGCGACACTGTAGTCCTGGCCCATGATCTTTTGCAGAAAGGCCAGTGCTGGCGCGGGCAATATTGAAGTCGGATCGGGAGGAGGTTGATTTCCCAGGTCGCTTAGGGACAGCACAGCCCGCCTTCCACCTGTTCCACCTCCTCCGCCAAAGGTAATGGTCGGCAACGTGGCATTCAGCATTACACCGCTGAGGTTGCCGCTGAAGAGCGGAGGTAGAGCCAGATTATTGGCCGCCAGCCACTCCTGGAGTTTCGCAGGGTCCACGCTTTCCATCGAGAACACGTACCCCTTGGGTTGGGGCGGGGTGGGCCCACTGCCAGGCGCGACGATGTGTACCTCAAGGTATTCGGCCAACTCATTGGCGTCATAGGCGAAGTTTACATAAAGATTTTCCACGTCCCCCATCCAACGGACGCCTTCGACACCGGCCCAATCGAACAGAAGATCGTCCATGCCGGCCAGGAATTCGTCAAAGTCGCCGCCACGGGCGGTCTCGATCGCAGCCTCGGCCTCCGCTTTCAGGGAGTCGTCCTGTGTCATGGCGGCCCAGAGGCCAGGGACGTCCCCATAGCCGGCGAGTTTCGGCAGGCTGTATACGTCAGCGTCGTATGCGAAGTTCTCCGGCAGTACGTAACGGCTTTGAAACTGTGAAAGTGTGAAAGCGACCTCTGCCGATTGTGTTTCGGCGCCGTCGCTCCAGGTGACATGGCTCGTGCTGAGAATCCGATTGCCGCTTGGCGTTGCAGTCGAAGGGGAAGTCTCAAGACTGAGAGCCGTAATGCCGTAGTCCGTCAGGGAACGAAGTTCATCCGGCGACGACGAACCATCGCCGTTAGCATCGCGCCATACCTGCAGGGAGAGAAATGCGGCATCGCTGGCATCGATGACGTTGTCGCCATTACCGTCGAGATGGCTGAGTTCCTCGAATCCTTGCGAGTTCTGCGAGCCGAACAATTCGGCAATATCATCAACGCGTCCGTTTCCATTCTCGTCCAAGACCAATAGGCCGTCATCCGGTCGAACCCAGCCTGTCAGTTCTGCGAAGCCATCGCCATCGAGGTCGAAATAGGCCGTTGATGTGTCAAAGGCTGTCAGTTCGATTCCATCCCTGTCCAGATCGATGACGAGCGGATCGCGAGGAGGTGGATTGAACAGTCTTGCGAGATCAGCGTACCAACCGGGAAGATCGTCGCGAACCTCAAGATCCGTCAAGATCTTGTCGAGTAGTTGCGCGCCGTTGGAAACAGCGTCGATGACGCCGGCAACCGCCCAGGCAGTTGCGACGACGGCTGCGGCGGCCACGGAGATTTCGCCCACGACAGCGATTACCACGGTTATCGCCATTGCACTGAGAACCGCCGATATGCCGTAGTTGACAATCACCTCCGTCAGATCGCTCCAATCCCCGGTCCGGCGGCCGGTTTTGATGGCGTCATATGCTAAGTTGAGAAACTCAACCGTGTCGCCAAGGAGACCCCCGCCCACCCCGACAAGTGTGCTGTTATGAATTGCTGCCATCCGATTAATGGTAGCCTGGTCGAAGTGAGACAGATCGTTCGGCAGCATGTCAGAGGGGACACTGGACAACAGATCCGAGAACTTCGAAATGGCTTCCATTGCGTTGTTAAATAGATCAACGTCAAGATTATTGGCCTCTAGTGCGACAAAGTTTGAAATATGGTACGAGAGGATTTCATTTAGCTTCGATTGTACCCCAAAACTATTCCTAACTTCAAAATTCGCGGCAATGCTGATCTGTGTTATGGCCGTGCTCGCCTTGAGCATACCTGCCAGATCATCGTGGTATCCTCCTGATTGATCCAAACCAAGCTGAACCGCAGAAATCTGAGACAATTTAGCGTCGTATTGATCGGTATTTAGGTATCCCTTCTGAAAAGAAAGCGTGACAAATGAGCTTATCGAATTGAGTCGCGCCTGCAGATTATGGTCCTCTCCATCTGTTATCGTCCTGCTCAGCCCGCTGATGTGTGCTTGCAATGAGGTGGCACTGACGGCCAAGTTATCATAAGCGTCGGCGAGAGTGTCCGCATAGACCGCAGTGCCCGCTACGCCCAAAGTCTGGCCTTCGAAGGTGACAAGCCCCTGACTGACTTGTGTCGCGAAGTAATGGAGTTTGTATACTTCCGATATCTTCTGATCATTTGTCAGATTAGATTCAAGAACTTCAAAAATACTGCGGGTGAGAAACTCGGTATAGCCCGGGTGATCGCCTGTGTGAATTACGCTGCCAAAACCGCTGTCGTAGTAGACATTGCTTCCGTCTGCATTCGTGAGCGCCCGCACATAGGCCGCAACTTCGGGGTCGCTGAAGAGCGCAATCTCGTTGCCAGCCATATCCATTGTGAAGTTAGTGCCAGTTACAGCAAGTAACTGCTGCAGAGATTCTGCAATTCGTGGGTCATCAAACAATTTTGTTGGAAAAATATGGTGTATCTGGAACGCAAAAGGTATCGCCATGACATGCCCCCTTGGACGATATCAGTCAGTTTCAACAATACGGCAGGTGCGAAAACCGAAAACTCTTCCCATTTTTGCCGCCCGTAGTGCTTGGGTTAGCCGGTCGCTCAGAAAGAAAATGCGGATCAAGGGCGGACTTACCCACAGATCAGGGCCATCGAGCGCAGCCGGGCTGACCGCCACATCATCGTCGGGAAGATAGGATCGCACGAGTAGTTTCCCGGATCCGAGTTTAGTGACCTCTCGTGAAGACTCAGCCAGAAAAGCATCTTTGCGCTCGCCGATATTGAGGCAAAAATACTCGCCCTCCACAGGCGTCTTGCGGTCATGCTGGAGGAGCTTGATCGGATAGAGCGAGGAATGACCGAGATCGAATTGCCGCAGCACATCGGCACAGGCCGCCGAAATCACCACCGCGCCTGCGGCAAGAACTAGATCCTCCTGCTTGCCTTCTTTCTTGTCCGGATACTTGGCGAATATCTCCTTCGGGAAATGATCGGCCGACATCCGTTCGCCGGTTTCGTTCAACTCCGCCATCTGACCGAGACGCATTCCGGTCGGCAAAGGATCCGCCGTGAACCCTTTGATCCGCGTCGAGTCCATGAAGGCGCGACTGGCCCAGACTCTTGGGCTATGAAGCTTCGTCATCGTGGCAATATCTCCCTGACCTATGTCTTCGCACCTACGCATAGCTCAATCCTGAATACGGCCAAGGCAAAATTACTACCGCGCAGCCCACAGCGAGGCGCAGATTGGATGCTAGGTTTCAGAGGATCGCGCGAAAACCGCACTATCCTTGGGATCAGGCATGTCGGGTATGGCTCAGCAGCACTATCTGCCGGTACAATTTGCCTCCAAACGAGTTCTATGGTTCGCCGCAGATACCTGCGAACTATGATCCACGAGATGGCGAACGGCCCATCGCGTTAGCGCAGCAAGACCTAGCGTCAAGCGCCGCGCCAGACGCTATGAAACTTCGCCGCCTCAGTTTGGTCGCAGATGTCGCCCCTCCACCCCACAATCAAACCGGTAACATATTCGTGATCGCTTGTTAAGTGTTTTGTGAAAGGAAAGAGCCGAAGTCATCTTTTCTTTTGGAATGGCACGAAGAGCATACACAGTTATATACTGATTCCATATATTACTTATCGCTAATTTCACGTTGACAAGCGTTGACTTCCCTCGCAATTTCTCTTGAAGAACCTCGGAGTACCTATAACAACGTTTCTTGACGGTTGGCCTTCACAAGCCAGATGTGATGAGATTGCGAAAAACGGCAGCCAGTAATATCGAACAACTTGCCGCGCCCCCCAATCGTGCTTGTTGAAGAGCACCCGTACAAGCAGAACTAGAGTGATCGTTCTGCTTGGAGAGTGGCAGGGTCGATGTCACCCGTGGGGCACTTCTTGCTTGCCGGGTCCAATGACCCGGCACTGCAACGATCTAGGAATTCTAGGAGTATGTGAGATACCGTTGGAAACGCTCGCGGCCACCACGGATAGACGGAGCCTTAGTCCCGATCCTATCAAGGCGAACCTTCCAATTGTGTTCCTGAGGGGGCGGACGATCATCGCAGACACAATCGACGCGCTGCGTCAGTCGGACCCACGCCGCCGCGCAACTTCAGCTTCTAAACACTTAGGAGTGCCACCCAACTTGGCGAGGCACTATGGAATCCGTCCCACGTTCAAGATGGCTTGCAAGGCAGGACTCTCTTCTACCCCGGCTCCTCGCTCTCACTGCCGATATAAGCACCCGCAATTCCGGCTGAGGCGCGACCAAGAAAGTTCGAAAAGCTTCCATGAACCCCAGCCAACGAAATATCCAAGCAGAACAATGCCTTAGATGAAAACATGGTCTCCGGACCGTGGTTACATCACATTTGCAACACGCTCTCACCTAAGCCCTTGTTTTCCGTGCATTGCAAAACATTCCCGCTCACACGGAATGGCCGTGATGTTCTCGGCACGTTCTTGATTTAGCAGGCACTAACGGGTCTGTGAATCCTGTTACATACGCTCCTGGCGCGTCGGCCTAGCTTGTGCAGCGGTGAAGGGAGTGCCCTGATGCTTGTGAACCTTCCTATGCTTATGAACCTTCCTCTTGTCGTAGCTGGTCCCGTTGTCGATTGGTTTGGTCGCCGAGCCGATCAGAGGGCGCTATTGAAGGCAACTGACGATCTGAGCGACTCACCGGACGACATGCTCAGCGACATGGGGATTTCCCGCGACGACATCGAGACCGCGCGCTGGCGGTCCAGCCGGAGAGTGAGCTGACAGAAAGCCCGGAAGCCGGATGCTAGCCCTGCTCCGCTGCACATCGCCATCGCTCCCATGCGAAGCGCCCGCTGCGTTGCCGCAGCGAGCGCTCCAGTGGTCCCCGCATCCCTCGCAGCCAAGACGGTACGCCTCGGTAAGTGGGATCATAAGCGCGCCCTAGTTGAAGCGCTGCATATTCAGATTGCGTGACATTTCTGCCACTAGAGACAGGAAGGCCGGAGCCGGCATTCAACCGTAATGGAACTTCGGCTTTGGCTCGGTGCCCTTGAATTCAACGCCTACGCGATCACTCTTGCGCCATCGAACAACAGTCCTGTAGGCGATCCCATCAACTGGTACGCAAAGCAGGCATTTATGGTCTGGCCCGAGCCGTTTCACCAGTGCGGCAACGTCCAATACCGCCGACCGCCGGCAAGTGAGGCAATAGACAGAAAGACCCGTCCCGGCCTCCAGCTTTTTGCCGAGTGTGTCTTCCGTGAAGGGAAATTTCATTGTCATGGCGATCCTCGCAAATTGGGGTCGCCGCACCGGTGAGGATTATTCCTGATCGCCAGGGCGATTGCCAAAGAGGTTACGCGATCACACCATGTCCTTTTGAGGTAGAAATTAGCTATCTTGCATATGCGGCGGACCACTAGTCGCTAGGCCGGCGCCGGGCTCTCAGGCAATTCTCCCCCACGAGAAAAGGCGCCGGTCACCTTAGCCCGCCGCTGGGTGTGGGGGCACACCGAGCGCAGGGCCACGAGCGGGCCGATGATCAGGATCAGCAGCGCCAACAAGATGAACCGTGTAGGGCCGGCTGAGGGCAATGCGGACGAGTGCAATCATGAAACAATGCCTGAGGCGAACCAATGACGCGTGTAGGTCGCCTCAACCCTTCAGGTTTTCTTACTCACACCATTCGGCAACCGAACCTTTGCCTGGGCCGGTTCAGTGTAGATGGCACCAGGCGAAAGGGCCTTGAGCTATCAGGATCAGCAGCAGGAAAGGCTCTCTTCCGCTGCCGTCTTTCCCCCACACTCATCAAACTACCAGTTCCGGCTTCGCTCCGACCGGGCGCGTTCCTGCCGCTGGAGGATGAGCGCACGACTCCTAGCCGTTGAAGGCGGGCAACGGCTGCGAAACGGTGAGACTTGCGGAATATACCGGCCTGCCGGCTTCGTCATGAACGGCAACGGTCACAGTCTCATCCAAGTCGCTTGAGGCGATTTCGTCTGCGGCGATATCGTGAAGCGCCTTCAGCGCTTCTCGTCGCAGGTCGGTGAGGTTGCCGAGGTCGACCCAAGCATCGCCGAGGCTTTGCCCATTTCGGAAGACTTCGAACAGATAGTTCGGCATGCATTATTGTGGGCCGCACGAGGTGCACCCGCATTCAAATTTGAGATGGGAAAGCATCTACCCCTCCGAGTGTGAAAATAGCCTTCCCTGGGGTGCGCTCAGGCGGGAAAACCGGCCTTTCTGAAGCCTGATGTGAAAAGCCCGAGGGCGACATGGTCGGCGAACGGGAGATTTGAAATCAGCCGGAGAGTCAGGTCGTGTTTCCTGGTCAGTGCTTCCTCGACTTCAGCGCGCGCCTTCTCCGCCTCGCCTAAATGTGCGTACGACGCTGCGAGGAAGGCATGGACGAAGAACTGGTCGCCAGCCTTCTGATACGAACCGACGGCTTCCGAGTACCTTCCAAGCAGGAACAGGGAGCTACCCTTCACCTCCCAGAACCACATCGGTGGTACCGGGTCGCGCAGGAGCGCTGTTTCGAGCACGTTGAGCGCCGCCTCGGCCCGTCCGCCGTAGTTGAGCCAGCTTGCGTAATCCCCCGCTATGTTCACGTCCAGCGGGTTCAACGAGCGCGCTCGCTCGAAATGCACTCCCGCATCGCTGTGTTGGCGCATGTGGGTAAGCACCAGCCCCATGCTCTGATGACAGACGCCATCGCTCCTGTCGAGAGCGAGCGCCGTTCGAGCGGCGTCCCAGGCCTTCTGTAGCGTCCGCAGATCGTTGTCGTACCAAAATCTGCCGACGAGGGCCTGCGCCAGGAAGGCGTGACCTTGAGCGAATGCCGAATCGAGCTTGATACACTGCGCGAAGAGGGGTCGGCCTTGTCCAGTTCATATCGGTAGAAGTGCGCGCGCCCCTGCAGGTAGTAGTCGTATGCGTCCCAATCGGTCGGACGCTTGCGTCTGCTGCGGCTCGCAGAATCGGCCTCCGCTTGGCCTTCGACCATCGAGGCGATAAGAGCCGCAACCTCGTCTTGCAATGCGAAGATGTCGTTGAGGGCCCGGTCGTACCGTTGGGCCCAAAGGTGGGTACCGGTGGCGGCATCAATCAATTGTGTGGTGATCCGAATGCGATCACCGAGCTTTCGTATGCTGCCTGCGACGAGGTAGCGAACTCCGAGCTTGCGGTGGGCTTCGGCAGTGTCCAATGCGGGGTGACGGAACTGAAACGATGAATTGCGTGCGATGACGAGCAGGGAGCGGAACCTGGCCAGCTCCGTAATTATGTCCTCGGTTATGCCGTCGCTGAGATACTGCTGGTCCGGATCGCCGCCCGAGTTGACAAAGGGCAGCACCGCGATCGACGGCTTGCCGGGCGGTGGGATCGCTCCGTAGGACGCGCTCGCCACCGGCTCGACAGCCCCCGTGAAGCGGTACCCGAGGCGAGGCACTGTGGCGATCCACTCACCGCCGTTATCAGCCGGACCGAGTGCCTTTCTCAGCGTCGCGATTTGGACGGTAAGGTTGCCTTCCTCAACGGCGGTGCCCGGCCAGGCAGCGTCCATCAGCTCGGCCTTCGTCAGGATCTCACCGGGCCGTGCGGTAAGGGCAGCAAGCAGCGTCAGCCCACGATGCCCAACAGTGATCGGGATCTGGTCTTTAAGAAGCGTCCCCATGTCGGGATCGAGCACGAACGGACCGAAGGCGATGCGACACCGCTGCATTTGGGCATATTAGACGTTTGGAAGTTGTCGGAACAGGCACCCCCTAAATTCCCGGGCCAAACTCTCCATTCTTCCTAGGTGGTAGTGCTGAAAGACGTCGCGGGTCTCGTCGCCGTCTGGTGTTTGCGTCGGCACTTACGCTACTTGCTGCGGTCCAATCCCACCTTAAAAATGCAACGCAGCCCGGAGCGATCGTAGACCAGCTCAACCCCGCCCGTTCTTTCGCTGTCGAACACTCGCTGCAGGAGTTGCGTACCAAAGCCGTGTTTGCCAGGCACGACCGGCGGGCCGCCTTCCTCGCACCATTCCAGGACCAGAATTCGGCCCTCATCGACGTATTCCAACCGCCACGAGATCGAGACCGATCCGGTAGGATTGGAGAGCGCCCCATATTTGATGGCGTTCGTGGTAAGTTCATGAATGGCCAGCGCGAAGGAAAGCGCCACGTTCGAGGGCAACCAAACCGGCTCGCCTGTGAGATCGAACCGATCGAGAGAGGCATGCGGGTCGATCGAGGCGGCAATGAGCGTGCTGAGATCGGCACCGCTCCAATTCTCCCGGGTGAGGATATCATGCGCTTGTGCCAGCGAAACCAGCCGGGCCGAAAGCGCCTCCTTTGCGAGCGCGAGGCTGGTTGCGCTGCGCATGGTCTGGCTTGCGATTGCCTGAACTACGGCCAGCGTGTTCTTGACCCGGTGGTTTAGTTCATTGATCAACAGTTGGCGCTGCTCCTCACTCCGTTTGCGCTCGGAGATGTCGAGGCTGATCTGGACAGCGCCTATTACCGAGCCTGCCGCATCGCGGACGGGCCGCGCGCTGGAAAGCAGGTAACGTTGCACCCCGGATGGCAGCGTATAGGCGAATTCCTCACTGTCAGTTTCCTCGCCGCGCATGGCTCTGCTCAGCGGACGGTCTTCCCGGCTGATGGTCTGGCCGTCTTTGTACGCCAGCGTTTCGATCACCAAGTCGGGCGTCCCAAAGGATCTCCGGGACTCCGTCGATAGGCCCATCAGTTCCGCCGCGAACCGGTTGCGGATCACCTGTCGCGCTTGCGGATCATAGGTGAACCAGACCGCCACCGGCGCCGTATCCAGAACGGTTTCCAACTCGCGCGTGCGTTCCGCGATTGCACGGCCGGCTTTGATCATGGCTTGGGCAATCGTGTCGAACTCGGCGACAGACGTCGACATAGGTTTGACCTCGCTCCCTTTGCCGAGCGCATCGGCGCGCGCGGCGAGGTCGACTGTCGCCTTGGTGAAGGTTTTACCGACCACGTAGCCCAGAGTGAGCGAAAAAAGCAGCGCAGTTAGGCCTGTTGCGCCAATCTGTGCGAGAGACCACCAGAGAGGTGCCTGAACATCAGAAAGCGGAACATTGGCGGTGTAGAACCAGTCCGAATAGGGCGATCGATAGTACCCGGCCAGCAGCGTGGTGCCTTCGAAATTGCGAGATCGGAACGTACCGGAGCGGCCGACGACCTTTGCTAAATATTCCGGCAAACCGGGCTTGCCGGTCACCTCACCATGCAACTTGGACCTTGCAACGTAGTTGCCCTCACGATCACCGACAGCGACCGTCCACCCCGCTGGGACCGCGGGCAGCATAGCAAGGCGAATGCGTTCCGTCGGGACCGACATCGAAAGCAGCAACGACTGGCCTTTCGAGCCCGACACTTGTCTGGTGACCGCGATCCGGTATGCGTTCGATCGCGGCGCGGCGAACACGTTGCTGACCAGCACGCCAGCAAGATCCAGGTGCTCGCGCTCCTCGGGCGTCAGCGGTTCGGCCGAAGGCTCGGAGCCCTTGGCGGATTGAGTGCTTGCCAAGGCGCGGCCACCGAGATCACGCAGCGTGATTACCTGATCCGTACCCTGGACGAGGCGGCTCGCCTCGTTGCTAAAAGCCTGCAGATCATCATTGGCGAGAGCAGGCGACTTGGAGAGCCCTTCCAGAAGGGTCTTGAGATTGACGAGTTCGCCATCAACGACCAGCGACACCTGACGAGCAATCCAAAGCGCCTCCTGCTCGATACGAGACTGCTCATGCAGGGCGTAGGCAACGAACAGATAGGCAGCAAACAGCCAGACCGGCAACACGGCCGCTGCGATTAGTCCAAGCAGATGGGCTCGTACCGATCGACGAGGCAAATCTGTTTCCCTGTCTTCCCCAATACTGCAAGCTTAGCCGCAAGCTGGCGAACGACAAGCTTAGATTAACACTGCTGAACATGGCCAAGCTCGAAGGCCGCTTGGCGCCAGACAATGCGGCTAAGCGAAAATCACTGAGTTGCAAAGAGTCCCGCCCGAGGGGTGGACAGAGGAGCCACGCGGGAACCAGAGCTTGGTTTTGCCGTCATTTCCGGCTCGGCGGGCCAGCGTATCTCGTCGCCTTTCATTCGAGGGACGAAAAGGTGGCGTAACCCTCGTCCGGCAAGACGGTACGCCTCCCTAGATGGATAATAAGCGCGCCCGAGCGCGGGGTCAGCCCGAGCGGTCTGCGCTACAGCGAACGCGATACCGTCGGGATGGCGGCAAGACTGACAATTGCCGGCTTGGTCTTGCATGCGCCGCTGCGCTGAACCAACAGGAGTTTTCTGGATTGCTCGACCAGTCTGGAGCTCTTGGCAACCATCACTCGCGTCTGGTCGATCAGCTCTAGATAGCGCATCTCCTGCTGGCGGAGTTGGATCAGCAAGCGGCGACGATTTTCCCTCTTCATTGCCTTCATCAGATTCCCTTCTCATCATCCGACCGGCACCGACAAGCTTGAGCAGACTGCGGCCTTGCTGCATGTAAGCGGGCAAGAAACTCGCTGCATTAACCTTTGTGATTTGCGCCTCAAAACCACAACGGAACGACGCGGGGGATTTCGCGTTGTGGGCAATGCTTCTCCACGACCACATCAGCATGGCGCGGCGCCACGTCCGACAGGGCGAGCGGCACATCGCACGTCAGCACGAGCGGATTGCCTGCCTCAGAACCAGCAGGCTGCCGATCGAGGATGCATTGAGGCTCCTGAGCCTGTTGGAAGAGGTTCACGCATTGCAGCGGCAGCACCTGTCGCGACTGCTATCGAAATCGGCCGGTAAAGCAGTCTCGGAGCTTTCGGCCGAGACGCAAGTGGTGGCGGGCCGGAATGACGTGATTGCGATTCCCGAGCCCATTATCGGGCTCGGGCTGGAGCTGGAGCAAGCGCTTAAAGAAATCTTGAGCGAGTCGGCCGCCAAACCTTCCAAGGACAAACTTCACTAGCCAAGGCGGCTCTCTCGCTCCTCGGGAGTCCTACTGCAAAAAGCGGATCGCTTCAGCCCGCCTTCTCAAGAAAGCGCTTCGCCATAGCCAATGTGGACCTTTTGCCCGCGAATTATCCGACGCCGCAGGCGCGCTACGCTCTCCGTCGCTTAGAAACCGCGCGCCATAGGCGGGGCAGGTGTGACGTTTCGCGTCGGTTTGCGGTCGAAATCCGGAAGCAGCCACCCTATTTGCGTTGAGCCATGATCAGTCGGACCGATCTTTGAATGAGCGAAGCAGCCAAAAGGCGCGCGTTGCTGCTCCTCAATCCCAAGGCTCGGCGCGGCCAGGAGATGCTCGCGCCAATTGTGGAGCGGCTGGGGCGAGGTCGGCTTTCCGTCACCGTTGAGATGTTCGAGGCGTTGCCTGAAATCGCTCGAGACATCGTTCGCTTACGCCATATGGCCGATCTTGTGGTCGTGTGCGGTGGCGATGGTTCGGTGTCCTCGGCGGCGACGGCGATCATGGAAAGCGGCCTGCCGATGGGCATCATTCCTATGGGGACGGCGAATGACCTTGCTCGTACGCTCAACATTCCGATGGATCTCCTGCAGGCCGCCGATGTGATCGCGCGAGGCCGAACCCGACTGATCGATGTCGGGACGGTCAACGGTCATGCCTTTTTCAATGTCGCAAGTATCGGACTCAGCACCGAACTGGCGCAGGGTCTTGACCCCGCACTGAAGAAGCGCTTCGGCAGGCTGGGCTATGCGCTGGCGGCGATGAAAGTGTTGACCCGGGCCGCGCGGTTTCACGCGAAGATTACCGAGAAAGGCGCGGCGATCGAGGTGGAAACCTACCAGATCGCGGTTGGAAACGGTCGGCACTACGGCGGCGGCAACGTCGTGGAAGAAACGGCCGAGATCGATGACGGACATCTCGATCTCTATAGCTTGGAAATGACGAACCTCTGGAAGCTGGCGCTGATGCTCCGCTCTTTCCGTTCTGGAACGCATGGCGCATGGCGTGAGGTGCGCACGGCCAGGTGCGTCGAGTTCGACATCGAGACGCGGAAGGCGATGCCGGTCAACACCGATGGCGAGATCGTCACGTCGACACCGGCCCATTTCAAGGTTCACCCAAAGGCGATCTCGGTCTTCGCGCCGGATCGCGCCGTGTGAGCGCCCCGTCTTACGGTTTGATCAGTTTCCAGTGCCTCGCCTTGCGCTCGATCAGCGGCAGAGCACGAATGTGCTCGCCGTTGAGGAGAGAAGGTCGAAAGCGACGAAGGCGAGCCTGGGCGTTCCAGGTCATGCGCGAATGGATGGCATGGAAGTTCGGCCGTCCGTCGGGATCCCGCGTGATCATCTCGCCGTCGATGATGAAGGACTCGGGTGTTCGGTTAGCGCGGTCCAAAAGAACGGCCGCCCCTGATGCTCTCGCTGGCCGGCTGACCTACTTTAAGCTAGCGAAGCTTGCGCCCGGGCACCGCCTTTTTGGATCAATGCTGGAAGCGGGACCGGCCGAAAGTTCCAAGCATCTACGCCAACGTCGTACTGGCGTGGAAGCGGCTTAAGCTTCCCATGCGAGTGACCGTGCAAATTGATCGACTTCTTGCCCATCTGATTCCAGGTGCGGAACGGATAGTGGCACAGGATGAGAAGCACCCCATTGAACCTGAGTTCCGCGTAATGCTGAATACTGGCCCATCCGTCGGCGGCGGTCGTTTCGTCTGGGTCATTGTTGCCGATGATCAGGTTCTTGCGCCCATTGAGGCGCGACAGAAGTGCCTCCCCGCCTGCTTTGCCGTGGCGCGCGAAGTCGCCAAGATGCCAGACCTCGTCGTCAGGCGTGACGGTCTCGTTCCAGAAAGAGATCAGCGCTTCGTCATGTTCGGCAAGCGATGCGAAAGGCCGCCGGTCAATCCGCAGGATGCGGGCATCATTGAAATGCGTGTCGCTCGTAAAAAATAGCATCAGGGCATGCCGGCAATGCAGATCGAAACCCACCCTGGGCCTAAGGCTAGCAGCCTTCGGCCCTTAGGGATCTTACCATTCGCACAATGATCCGATCATAAGGCGTTTTCTCCGATCTGCTGTAGTTGATCGTGAAAAGCGCGGCGCGGTCATCACAGACCCTGATGGCGCGAACATATCGGATCTCGCCGTTGTTGATCCCTGAATAGCTGGCCCAGGTCGAGGTCAGGCGCCGGTACGTCAACTTCCAGCCGGCCTTTTCGTCTTCCAGCATGCGATGCTCGATCTCGGCCCGAAAGCTGGCTCTTCCAAGTCTGGCGCCCCACACGGCAAGAAACGCGTCTTGTTCGCCTTGGAATGCAGCACCCTGATCCGAATGCTGGGTGAGGACGAAACCAGGCGGAACATCGAATGTGAAGCCCAGTTGCCGGACCCCAAACGGCTGCCACTCCTGGGCCTGAAGAGAGGCGGTGCAAAAAAGAAAAGTAAATATACTGAACGCAACCCGCATCGGCTTGATTTAGCGCCGCTTCATAGGGCGTCCAGATCAGTTGGGGGCCCCCCGGCCCACCATCTGGTGATCTATCGCAGAGCTGCAGCGGCGTTCGGGCCATGATCTCGACGGACAAGCCTGGCTTGGCGCAAGTGTGTCGCCGGACTTTGCGGGAAGCTGCCGTGGACCCGCAACCGTCGATGCGGCACACCAAGCTAACTCGAAGCCTGAACCGGCCGCCGTTCAGGCCCGAGCGGAAAAACTGGGGCGCAGGTCTGCTTCAGGAAAAGCTGGGCGTATACGTCCCGTTCTTCGACTGTGATACCTTGCTCGCGAGTCAATTGCTTGAAGGCTTCTCGCAACTGATCGAGGTCGAACGCTGAAATGTGTTTGGAGGTAGTCATTGCGCACCTGGGTGATGTTCCACTCATTTCTTGGCAGCTCGCGAGAGGCCTTGCGAAGGCTTGGCTTCCTGTCGGGTTCGCTTGCGCTGCTGTCTCCCAACGCGACGGCAATAGCCGACGCCACGTCGCACCGAACTGCGTTCAGCGAGGCTTGTTCCGCTGAACGGCTTGTCTTCTTTCTAATATTAGCAAAGTCTTTATGAAGGTCCCGCCGGCCCATGACTCGTTAACCATGGCAAAGGGCTTGAGCATTGGGCGACGAAGTGCATCGATGCAATCATCATTCAGGATGACGGCCGGGCCGGTCTGTCGACCCCATCACCATCCCTACTCGATCCCAACGCCCCCCGAAAACAAGGCCAAAGACATGGTGGATCTTATCTGGGAGCTGGCAGCGTTTGCTGGTGATAGGGAACGGGTAGACCAGCGGACTATTAACTCCGCCGGTCCTGGTTCGAATCCAGATTTGCAGCTAGAACTTCGTGTGAGAATTCAATTGCTTGGGATATGTCGTTTGCCGGCATCGCTGTCCGCGAGCTTCCCATACGACGATATATTAGCGAATTAACGAATCGTAGACCGCGCTGTCCTATTCTGGGACAGCGCGGACACTACCCATCGGCCGCGCAGGCGGCTCCGGCTTTCAGGCAACCCTACCCCTGGCCGGAGCCGCCACCTTTTACATACCAGCAAGGGTTGAATCAACCCTTACCAAGCATCCTTACTGTTGCATTTTGCCGATCGTTAGATTTTGAAATGTCGAGGATGTTAGCCGTACCGCGCGGGGATGATCTGCCTCCGCCGCATCCGATAGCATCCGGGAATCCGCCCCAAAGGCTTCGCCGATCATATTAGCGATCAACGATGTATTAACGACTAAGGCGCAGCCTTGCCGGATCGGGGACGAGAACCGCCCCCTGATCGACGATCCGGCGCTTTATGTGCCGAGACGTTCGACCGATGCGGAGCCAAACGCATGAGTGTCGAAACAGCGCTGGCGCAGCTGTTGCGCATGCTTCACCGTCGAGCCTTGAACCTGGCGGCGTTGCCGGACGATGAAAGACTTGCTCATTACGACCTCATCCGCCGCTCGTGCTGCGGAGCAGCCGAGCAAATCGGCCAGAGCCCCGACAATGCCGCCATCACGGCAAACAGCGTGGTCGAATTCACCCGCGCCATGGTGGGCATCATCGAGGCAAGGCGCGGGTAAGAAGGCGGCGAGGAAGAGCTGATCGGCTGTCGCGGCAAGCGGCTCATGGCAAATGGCGAAGCCGAGATCGCGCCCTTTCCCTATCTGCCTGCGCCGGCCTCTGCTCCGCCTACTCCGCCGCCGCGTATCCCGCGATGCCCTTGATCTCCAGAAAATCCTCGAGACCGTATTCGGCATATTCGCGGCCGTTGCCGGACTGCTTGTAGCCGCCGAAGGGCAGGCCGGCGTCCCACGTCGGATAGTTGATATAGACGTTGCCGGAGCGCATGCGGGCCGCGGCCTGGCGCGCCTTCTCGATGTCCTTGGCCTGGATGTAGGAGGCGAGGCCGAAGACGGTGTCGTTGGCCAGCTCGATCGCCTGCTCGACCGTGTCGTAAGGCATGATCGACAGCACCGGCCCGAAGATTTCTTCGCGCGCGATGCGCATGTCGTGCGTCACGTTGGCGAAGACGGTCGGGCGGACATAGTAGCCGCGGTTGAGCTCGGCCGGACGGCCGGGGCCGCCAGCGATCAGGGTCGCGCCTTCGTCGATGCCGCTCTGGATCAGGTCTTGAATCTTGTCGAACTGCAGCTGGCTTACCACCGGGCCGAGCTTCGTTCCCGGCGCGTCGGCCGGCCCGACGGTGAGTTTCTCCGCCGCCGTCCTGGCATAGCCGGCGGCCTCGTCATGCCGGTCGCGCGGCACGAACATGCGGGTCGGCGCGTTGCAGGACTGGCCGCTATTGCCAAAGCAGCCGGCCACGCCCTTGGTCACCGCCCTTTGCAGATCGACGTCGGGGAACAGGATGTTGGCGGATTTACCGCCGAGCTCCTGATGCACACGCTTCACCGTGTCGGCGGCCGCCTTGGCGACGAGGATGCCGGCCCGCGTCGAGCCGGTGAAGGACATCATGTCGACATCCGGATGGCTGGCCAAAGCCTGCCCGACAGTTGGGCCATCGCCGTTGACCAGGTTGAAGACGCCCTTCGGCACACCGGCCTCGTCCATGATCTCTGCGAAGATGATGGCGTCGAGCGGCGCGATCTCCGACGGCTTCAGCACCATGGTGCAGCCGGCGGCGAGCGCCGGGCCGACCTTGCAGGTGATCTGGTTGAGCGGCCAGTTCCAGGGCGTGATCAGGCCGACGACGCCGATCGGCTCCTTGACGATCAGCGAGGAGCCTTTGACATGGCGAAACTGGAAGGTCTTCAGCACCTCGGCCATCTTCTCCAGATGCGCCTGGCCGACGCCGACCTGGCTGTCCAGCGCCATCTGGCGCGGCGCGCCCATCTCGCGCGAGACGGCGAGCGCAAGGTCCTTGCTGCGCTTCTTGTAGACCTCGATGACGCGGTTGAGGATGTCGAGGCGCTCCTCGACTTCACTGAAGCCGAAAGTAGCGAAGGCGCGCCTGGCGGCAGCGACCGCCTTGTCGACATCGGCCTTGGTGCCCAGCGAGATCTGCGCGAAGGCGTCTTCGTTCGACGGATCGATGACGTCGAAATTGTTCGGCACCACCGGATCGACCCACACGCCTTCGATATAGAACTGCAGATTGTGCGACATATCTTCTCCCTTCGGCGCGCTTGGCGAGCGTCATATTCCGCCAGAGATAACGACGCGCGTATGGCAACGCAAGACAGGGTCGTTGAGCCAGCGGCGGAGCCGTACCGCAGTCCGCTAAGAGTTCAGTCCTCAAAGGAACTGGCGGCCACATAGATCGCGGCAAGCTTCTCGATGCCGGCCTGGTCTTCCTTGTCGAAGCGGCCTGGCAGCGGGCTGTCGAGATCGAGCACGCCGAAGATGCCTTCGTCGTCGCGCAAGAGCACGACCAGTTCCGAGCGCGAGTCGGCATCGCAGGCGATGTGGCCGGGAAAATCGTGCACGTCCTTGATCAGCATCGACATATCGAGATCGACCGCCGTGCCGCAGACGCCCTTGCCGACCGCTATGCGCACGCAGGCCGGCTTGCCCTGGAAGGGGCCGAGCACCAGCTCTTCGTCGGATTGAAGGAAATAGAAACCCGCCCAGTTGAGGTCGGGCACCATCTGGTAGATGAGCGCCGAGGTGTTGGCGGCGTTGGCGATCGAGTCTCGCTCGCCTTCCAGCAGCGCTTTCAATTGCCTGGCCAGCTCATCGTAGAAGGCCGGCTTGTTGCTCGTGTCGAGGGCCGTTGCCGCAAACATCCTGGTCGTTTCTCCGTTGCTAAGGCGCTGAAGCGCCCGCTACAGTTTGGCCTTATCTGCCACCAATGCTGCGCGCGGGAAATACACAAGTCGTGAGCGCCATTCTCGCCAACCGAAAACGCGACCGCGCGCAGCCGGAGGCAGGCGAGACCCCGCTCACCTTTGCGGTGCTGGTCTTTCCCGGCTTTCCGATGATGGCGTTTTCTTCTGTCATCGAGCCGCTGCGCGGCGCCAACATTCTTGCGAAGCGCGACTGCTACCGATGGGTGATCGTCGGCGCGGATCAGGGCACGGTCGAAGCCTCCAACGGCGTCGTCATCCAGCCCGGCTTCTCGGCCGCCAACGCACCGAAGGTCGATCGCATCGTCGTCTGCTCGGGCGGCGATGCCGACCATGTCGTGGCCGACGAGGCGATGAGCTGGATCCGCAAAAGCCTGCGCGGTGGCGCGCATATCGGCGCGGTGGCGGATGCGGCGTTCTTCCTCGCCCGCGCCGGCCTGCTCGACGGCCATGCCTGCACCTTGCACTGGACCAGCCAGGCCGCTTTCACCGAGGCGTTTCCCGACATCGAGCTCAGGCGCGATCTCTTCGTCATCGACCGCAAGCGTTTTACCTCGGCCGGCGGCGTCGGCAGCCTCGACATGATGCTGGAGATCATCACGCGCGACTACGGCGCCGAGCTTGCCGCTGGTGTCGCGGAATGGTTCGTGCACTCTCCCCTGCGGTCGAGCGTCGACCGCAAGCTGATGCCGCTGCGCCTGCGCACCGGGGTGCAGAACGAGCTGGTGCTGTCGGCGATCGCCATCATGGAGGACGCGGTCGAGGAACGGCTCGGCATGGCGGAGCTGGCTGAGCGGCTTGGGGTCTCGCCCGACAAGCTCGAGCGCAATTTCCGCGCCGAGCTGGATATCTCGCCGAACGGCTATTACCGGCGGCTCAGGCTGAAGCGCGCCGCCGATCTGCTGGCGCATTCGACGCTGAGGGTGCGCGATGTTGCGCTGGCCTGCGGTTTTGCTTCGATGTCGAGTTTCGCGCGGGCTTTCAAGGAGGAGCATGGGCAGGCGCCGAAGGCGATGCGGCGGCGGTAGGATCAGAGTTCAACGTCCGGTTTGCCAGTTTCCGACCGGACTTTGACAGGCGGCGATTTCTCGGCGGCGACGTTGGGCCTTGCCTCTTCATAGGTCGCCGCGACATCCCAGATCACCCCTTGGCGATTGGAAGAAGGCGGAAGGTCCAATGTCGGGAATGCTTTGTTGATTTTGTTGATAGCCCAAACCAATCCGACGATAATGCCGAAATATGCCGCCAGACATGCGAGCATGGTTGTGTTGCCAAAATCGTCGGCCAGCCAATGCAGAATCGGCTGAATATAGGCCAGAAGGCAGAAGCTGAAAAAAAGCAGGATGTATAAGGGGCCAAGCGCTATTCGATAATCCACGGTGTGGTCCGCAATACCAGATTATTCAGCGACTTTACCACAAAGTCTCAAAGCTGATGAGGCATCGAGCAGAATTTTAGCGGTTGCAGTTCCACACGGCCAGCGGCATCCGGCACAGCATGAGCGGCTTTCCGCACAATACCTTCTCCCCTCCTGCGCCATGGTCGGCATTTACAACCTACTCAAGGCCAGGCACCCATGAGCATCGTCGTTTTCGATCCCGACAGCACCGAGGATGTGGACTTCAAGGACCGCATGCGCCATCCGGCCGCGGCCGATCCCGCCGGCGGCATGTGGCTCTCCGACACCGAGCCGTCCTTCATCGACGCTGACGCTCTGCGCAAGGGGCGGCTCGCCAAACTGCGCGCCTGGATGCGCGAGGCGGGCTATGGCGGCGTCGTGCTGTTCGACCCCTATAACCAGCGCTACGCCACCGGCTCGCGCAACATGTTCGGCTATTTCCTGCGCAATTCGACCCGCTACTTCTTCATCCCGACCGATGGGCCAATCGTGCTGTTCGAATATCCGCAGAGCTACCATGTCTCGATGGTGCTCGACACGATCGACGAGGCGCGTCCTTCCAAGCTCGTCTGGTCCTCCGTCTCCGGTCGCGACGACGAGACGGCGGGGCCGTTCGCCGACGAGATCACCGAGCTTCTGAAGAGGCATGGCGGCGGCTCGATGAAGCTCGGCCTCGACCGCTGCAGCCATCTGCAGGCGGTGGCTCTGGAAAAGCGCGGCTGCGAGGTGAAGGACTGCCAGGGCGAGATTCTTGCCGTGCGCGCGGTGAAAACGCCGGAGGAGGTGAGATGCCTGCAGGCTTCCATGGCCGGAGCCGAAGCCGCGGTGGCCGCCGTGCGCGAGGCGATCAAGCCCGGCGTTTCCGAAAACGAGCTCTTCGCCATTATGTATCACGAGGTGATCCGCCAGGGCGGCGAGTTCATCGAGACCCGGCTGCTGACTTCAGGACAGCGCACCAATCCGTGGTTCAACGAGGCGAGCGGCCGCAAGATCAGGCCGGGCGAGCTGGTCGCGCTCGATACCGACACCATCGGCTGCTACGGCTATTATTCCGACTTCTCGCGCACCTTCCGCTGCGGCCCGGGCAAGCCGACGCCCTACCAGAAATCGCTCTACCGCATGGCGCACGACCAGGTGCAGCACAACATTTCCATCGTGAAACCCGGCATGGCCTTCCGCGAGATCGCCGAGAGGGCCTGGAAAATCCCGGACCGCTTCGTCGACCAGCGCTATACCTCGGTCATGCACGGCGTCGGCATGCATGGCGAGACGCCCTTCATCGCCCACGCGATGGATTACGAGACGTACGGCCGCGACGGCATGATCGTGCCGGGCATGGTGGTGAGCGTCGAAAGCTATATCGGCGAGAAAGGCGGCCGCGAGGGCGTCAAGCTGGAGGACGAGATTCTCATTACCGAAACGGGGACCGAGCTGCTTTCGCGGTTTCCTTATGAGGATGAGTTTCTGGAATGAGCGGTTTGATGCCGATACGCTGTGTTGGCGCCGCCCATACGTTGTCGCAGGCGTTCGAGATTGGCCGCAGCACTCATGTCGTCGTCATCCTCGGGCGAAGCAAGGTGCGAAGCGACGCGGCGCAGACCCTAGGATCCATTCCGTTACGTCCGAGCGCCGCAACGGTGCAGAATTCTGTTGGGCCGCACTCTTCGGTCAAGGTAACGGAATGGATTCCAGGGTCTTCGCGACGCCGCTTCGCGGCTGCTTCGCGCTGGAATGACGAAGCTGATACGCTGCGGCACATTCCGACGCGCCGCCGCACCCCTTTGAGAGCATCCGCATGAAATCCCCCATTTCCATCCGGCGCGGCACGGTGGCCGCGGTGTTCATCGATCTCCAGGAGGAGCATCGCAAGGACAAACGCTATCTGGTCGAGGGCTTTGCCGACATCCTCGCCAACGTCGAACGCCTGCAGGAGGCGGCGCGGCGCAATTTCGTGCCGCTCTATCATTGGGCCTATATCGTCGACCTCGCCGAGGCGCGGCCGTTCCATCCGCTCGACGAGAGCGGCAAGTCGGCCTTCTCCGACAAGGACGATCCGCTGACGGCGATCTGCCATGAAGTGGCGCCGCAAAACGGCGAAGCCACTCTGGTCAAGCAGGAAGCCAGCGTCTTCGGCAGGAACGATTTTGGCGACAAGCTCGAAGCAGCCGGCATCGAATGGCTGGTGATTGCCGGCGTGTGGACCGAAGCCTGCATCGACGCCACGGTGAAGGACGCGGTGGCGCACGGTTTTCGCGTGCTCCTGGTCAAGGATGCCTGCGGCAGCGGCAGCAGCGCCATGCACCAGACCGGCATCCTCAACCTCGCCAACCGCCTCTATGGCGGCGCCGTGACCAACACGCTCGACGCTTGCCGGCTGATGGCAGGCGACACGGTGAGCGTGTGGCAGGTCGAGGGATCGGTGCCGCTGCGCTTCACCTTCGAGAATGCGGCGCAACTTTACGCAGAGCTCTGACCGCGAAGACCGGAGACCCAGCCGCCCGGCAAGGCGCAGCAATTATGCGCGTCAGCCAACTTTAGCCTGCGGAACAGCGCACAAGAATTGCGGAAAACCAAACATTTCGTCGCGGAAAGCGGACCTATGATCCCCTCGCAGGCAACGGCGCCCAGCGGCCGTATCCGCCTCCGCGCCTGACGGCAGGGGGGCGCCCCTGGATTTCGTGCAGGTCGTTGCCGCCAAAAGCCGCCGCGCGGGCGACCTGCACCAACAATAGAGG
>NZ_RZSN01000052.1:0-32748 GCF_003997315.1 Mesorhizobium sp. M1A.F.Ca.IN.020.04.1.1 | reverse complement strand
GATTATGGGTCACGGGCCGCAATCTTGATTTCGCCGCCCAACAGGTGAAAAGCTCGACGTATGGAATGGCGCGACGAGGGAATCATTCTCGGCACCCGCAGGCATGGCGAAACCAGCGCCATCCTCGAGGTGATGACGCGCGCCCATGGCCGGCATCTCGGCCTGGTGCGGGGCGGCCGCTCGCGCAAGCAGCAGCCGGTGCTGCAGCCCGGCAATCGCGTCGACCTTTTGTGGCGGGCACGTCTCGACGAGCATCTCGGCATCTTCCAGGCCGAGGCGATCGAGATGAACGCCGCCCGGCTGATGGACAGCGCAGTCGCCGTCTACGGCCTGCAGACCATGGCCGCGCATCTCAGGCTTCTGCCCGAACGCGATGCCCATGGCGGCCTCTACGAGGCTCTTGCGGTGATGATCTCCCATCTGGGCGATGCCGATGCCGCGGGCGAGTTGGTGGCGCGCTTCGAATTGCTGATCCTGGATGAACTCGGCTTCGGCCTCGACCTCAGCCAGTGCGCGGCGACCGGATCACGGCAGGATCTCGCCTATGTCTCGCCGAAATCCGGACGCGCCGTCTCGCGCGCCGCGGGCGCGGCTTGGCACGACAAGATGCTGGCGCTGCCGGCCTTCCTGCAGCGCGGCACCGGCGTGCGCGCCGATGCCGCGGCGCTCGAGGACGCCTTCCGGCTGACCGGCTTCTTCTTCACTCGCCACGTCTATGAGCCGCGCGGCATCGAGCCGCCCGACGCCCGCGCTGGATTCCTCGCGGCGCTGCGCCGGCATCAGGTGGCGGTGAAGGTGATTGCCGCGAATGAGGCGAGGATCTAATCGGCTCGCCGTCGTTCCAGAAAATCGTCGAGGATGGGACGCTGGCCTTCCAGGATCTTGAGACTTGCCTCTGGGAGCGAGAACCAGCCGGCTTTGTCCACTTCGGGAAATTCCTTCATGGCGCCCGACCTTGGCGGCCATTCCATGGTGAACATGTTGCTCCTGACGGCATTCACATCGATGTCCGCTTCGACGCTCCAGGCGATCACGATTTTACCGCCCGGCTGCTTGTAGCTGCCGACTGGCTGGAAATCGCCGTCGATCGCGACGCCTAGCTCCTCCTCGGCCTCACGCCGAGCGGCCACGAGATCGTCCTCGCCATCGTCGATCAGCCCCTTCGGGATCGACCAGGCCCGTTCATCTTTCCTTGCCCAGAACGGTCCGCCGGGATGGACCAGCAGGAACTCGAACACACCGGCGGTTTGCTTGAAGATCAGCAGGCCCGCGCTTCGTTGCGGCATCGGTCATCCTCTTGTTAATTCCCGCTAGCGTTCGAGGATAGCACGAGTGGTCCGCGGCGAGCGGCCGGCAATTTGCGGCCCGAGCCTCAGCCGCTTCGACGTATCGCCGTTGGATAAAGCCTGCGGTCGCTGGCAATCGGCGCCGAAACATGCTCGATCTTGCAGGCCGGCAGGGCGCTGATTGGGTAGCCGTCTCATCGCCGCATTTGTCGGCCACGACTGGCACGGTTTTGAGGGGAAACCGCCATGTTTTTCGGCCTGATCGCCATTGCCGCCGTCATCGCTCTATTCGTTATCATTTCACGCCAGCAAACGCGCCTCGGACTGATCGAGCGCGAGCTTGGCGCGCTGCGCAGCTTGGTGCTTTCGGGCATCCCGCAGCCCGCGCCCCGGCCTGGCGAGGTCGCGGAAGCTGCTGCAGGCGAAGCTACCGCCGTGATTGCCGCAGCGGCCGCGCCGTCGGCAGGTGAAGCAGCCCCGCAGGCCACAGCCGCCGCGACGCCCGACGAACCAAAAGCCGAAGCGCCAGCCCAAGCGGGCGAGGGGAGTCCGTCCGAACCCGCCGGAGAGGGACAATTGACGCAACCTGCCGCGCCGGCCGAAGCGGCAGTACCTGCAAGGGCCGCCCGCGATGTCGAGACGGCCCTCGGCACGCGTTGGGCGGTCTGGGTCGGCGGCATCGCGCTGGCGCTGGGTGGCCTGTTCCTGATCCGCTACACGATCGAGGCCGGCATTTTCGGCCCCGGCGTGCGACTGACCATGGCCGGCGTTCTCGGTCTTGTGTTGCTTGCCGGCGCCGAGTTCATCCGCCGCACCGGCTTCCGGGTGCCGGTGCAGGGGGCTGCCGGCGCCTACATCCCGGCGATTCTGACGGGCGCTGGCGCCTTTATCCTGTTCGGCACCGTCTATGCAGCCTATGGCATCTACGGCTTTATCGGCCCGGCGCTCGCCTTCACGCTGCTCGGCGCGATCGGCGTCGCCACCATTGCCGTCTCGCTGGTCCACGGCCTGGCGCTGGCCGGCATCGGCCTCATCGGTGCCATGGTGACGCCGGCGCTCGTCGCCTCGGAGGCGCCGAACCCGTGGGCGCTGTTCGTCTATTTGGCGATCGTGCTTGCCGCCACGGCGGCTATCGCCCGCATCCGCGATTGGAAGGCGCTTGTGGCGGCAGCCTTTGCCGGCACCGGCATCTGGACCATCGTCTACATGACCAATGCACCGGAGGTGAATCTCTCGACGGTGCTGTTCATCAGCCTGGCCTCGCTTGCCGTGCTCGCCTTCGTCTGGCTAGCCGATTTCTTGACTGCTGGCCGCGACGACGCGGAGCCCGGCTTCGACTGGCCATCAATCGCGCCCGGCTTCTTCGTTGCGCTGACCGCGCTCGGGCTGTCGGTCGATCCGGTGTTTGCCAAGGCGGGTTATGCCTCGCACGGCGCGGTGCTGCTCGCCGCGCTGCTGGCAGTGGCGCTCTACCGGCCGCGCGCCTTGCCGCTCCTCTTCGCCGCCGGCCTGGCGACCGCGCTGATCTATCTCGGCATCATCCCGCCCGCCACCATCGGCGCCGATGCGCTGGATGTCGGCCTGGGCGCCGAGCCGCTGGCCGCATCCGACACGCTGACCTTCCGCCTCGGCATCGCGCTTGCCCTGGTCTTCGTCGCAGCCGGGTTCTGGGCCGCGCGCCGCTTTGCGGCTGCTGCGCCCATCCGCGCCGCGTCCTGGGCGGCCTGGGGTGTCATTGTGCCGCTGGTCGTGCTCACCGCGCTCTGGCTCACCTTCGGCGGCATCGACCGCGATTTTGGCTACGCGCTGCCGGCCCTGCTTCTGGTGCTCGTCTTTGCCGCCGGCGGCGAGTGGATCGCGCGTGCCGAGGAACCGCCGCTCCGCGGCGGCCCCGCCGTCTCCTTCGCGCTCGGCGGCGGCGGCGTCGCAGGCTTGTTGATGCTGCACATGGCCTTCGGCTCCGGCTGGACGACGGTGCTGCTCGGCGCCGCCGCCGTCGTGCCGGCGCTCGCGACGCGCTGGCGCAGCTTCCCGGTGCTGGGCTGGATCGCGGTCGGCGCGCCGGTCGCCGTGCTTGGTCGCGTCGCCTTCGATCCAACCATCGTGGGCCCGGCGGCACTGTCGAGGACGCCGGTCTTCAATTGGCTCTTGCCGGGCTATGGCGTTCCGGCGCTCGCCTTCGGCTTCGCCGCCTGGCAACTCGCGCGCACCACCAACGGACGGCCGCGTCTTGCCATGGAAGCGGCCTCGGCGCTGTTCGGTCTGCTCACCATTGCGATGCTGGTGCGCCATGCCATGCATGGCGGCGTCATCGACACCGGCCCCGTCACCCTTGCCGAGCAGGCGATCTACACGCTGATCGCGCTAGGCGCCGGCGCCATACTGGTCGCTATCGACCTGCGCTCGCCGAGCCCGGTGTTGCGCTATGGCTCGATGGCCGCCGGCGTGCTCTCGGTCGCCTTCATCCTCATCCGGCACTTCGTGGTGCTGAACCCGCTGCTGACGGATGAATCGACCGGCGCCGTCCCGTTCTTCAACCTGTTGTTGCTCGCCTATCTGCTGCCGGCGGTCGCAGCAGGAGCACTGGCGCTTTATGTCCGCGAGAGGCGCCCGAGATGGTATGCCGCGATGCTGGCGCTGGTCGCTTCGCTGCTCGCCTTCGCCTACGCCACGCTGTCGGTCCGGCGCCTGTTCAAGGGCGAGTTTATCGGCCTGTGGAGCGGCCTCGGCCAGCTTGAGACCTATACCTATTCGGCGCTCTGGCTGGTCATCGGCGTGGCGCTGCTGACCGCCGGCGTCTGGCTGAGGTCGCAGGTGCTGCGCATTGCCTCGGCCGTGCTCATAGCGGTCGCCGTGCTGAAGGTCTTCCTCTTCGACATGTCGGAGCTGGAAGGCGTGCTGCGCGCACTCTCCTTCATCGGTCTGGGCGCCGTGCTGATCGGCATCGGACTTTTCTATCAGCGTCTGCTGACAAGGGCGGCGAGGTTAGGAGCCGAATAAAGGTCAGGCCAGATCGGTCTGCGAGAAGTCGTTGCCTTTGTAGAGCAGAGGTACGCGATAGGCTTTGGCGCATGCGTAGCTGAAGCAGTCGCCGAAATTCAGTTTGGCTGGGTGGCCCACATATCGACCATAATCTTGCGCGGCCCTTACAGCGAGTTCTCGGATCCGCGTGTCCAGCGGGACCTCAACGGCCTTGAGTTCGGCCAGGAAACCCAAGACGATCATTTGACATCGTTCGATCAGGGCGGGTGGCGTCGGAAGCTGGTCGCCGTTTTCCGCTACGGATTTCCTGCGAGCTATCCCAACAATCGCCTCGAATGCGGAACTCGGCGAGAAATAAAGCTTCTCGGCGGCTTCCATTTTCCTAAGAAGGCGGTTCGCACCCGGCTCTTCCGATATGATAGCGATGATAGCGGAAGCATCGAGAAACATCAGAGGTCATCCCATCCTTCGTCCATGAATTTCTTCATGTCGAAGTCCAGGTCGTCCGGACCGAGCGCCCTCGCTGCGTCCTGATACTTTCTAATGCGCTCGCTTAGTGGGAGGACGGCATGTGCCCGTTCGAGCTCACGCTTGAGCGCGATCCGCACGGCTTCAGTCTTCGTGGGCGCCTTGATCGCGGACTGCAGCTGACGAGCCAGCGCGTCAACCTCGTCATCGCGGATATACAAAGACATTGTCGAATTCCTCCGGCGTATATTCTAAGATGAATATGCAAGATATTCAATGACGAATATACAATGGCAAGAACCGGTATTCAACCTTGGTTCCGGTTCCGCTCGCGCCGGGAATAAACCGGCATCCGCCGGCGTTATCCAGGTGCTTGGGTACCGGAGCGGGTGGTCCGCTTCGTGCTGGCTGCTTGCGCCGCGCCGGGAAGGCGCGTTCAATCGAATGGAAGACGACGACGAAACAAGCGGTCATGGACGACAAGAAGGCAGCGATCCTGAGCGAGATACCGCGTCTGCGCCGCTACGCGCGCTCGTTGCTGCGCGACCGCGATTCCGCCGACGATCTCGTCCAGGACTGCCTCGAGCGGGCGCTTGTGCGGCTCGACAACTGGCAAACTGGAGAAAGCCCCAGGAGGTGGCTGTTTACGATCATGCATCATCTGTTCATCGACCAGATGCGCAAGGTTAACCGGCGAGGCGAGGCGGCAATGTTGCCTCTGGAAGCCGGCGAAGCCCAGGCCGCGCCCGCCGATCAGGTCGAAAGCATAGCCTCGCGCGAGATCATGGATGCCCTGCAGGCGATCGGCCCCGATCGGCGCGCGGCATTGGTCATGGTCGCTATCGAAGGCTTTTCCTATGCCGAGGCCGCCAACATCCTGGGTGTGCCGGCCGGCACGCTGATGTCGCGCATCGCGCGCGGCCGCGAGGAACTGCGCGGCCTGCTGGACGACTCCTCGCGCCGCCGCTCGATAAGGATCGTCGAGCGATGACCCGGCGCGATTTCACCGAACGCGATATCCACATGGCCCTCGATGGCGAGCTGCCGGGCGAGGAGCGCATGGCCTATGACGCCTGGCTCGAAGCCAATCCCGAAATGAAGGCGAAGAGCGCCCGTTACATAGCCGACCGTGCGGCGCTCCGCGCCGCCCTGGCCGGCGTGATGGACGAACCGGTGCCGGCAAGGCTACGGCACGCGGTGCTTGGCGAAGCGCCGGCGCGGACGCCTGCCTGGCGCTCGCGCTGGTGGCTTTCGGCGGCGGCGGCAGCCGTGCTGATGGTCGGCGGGTTCGGTGGCTATCTCGCCGGCATCGACGGCATTGGCCGCAGCGGTGAGAGCGACGATCAACTCGCGGAGCAGGCGATTTCCGCCCATCTCATCTACGCCGCCGAGAAGCGTCACGCGGTTGAGGTGCCGGCAAGCGACAAGGACCATCTGCAGACCTGGCTGTCCAACCGGGTAGGGCTGAAGCTGGTGGCGCCCGATCTCGCGGCCGAGGGCTTCGCACTCGTCGGCGGCCGGCTGTTGCCGGCGGGCGAGCGTGGCAAGGCCGCGATGTTGCTTTACGAGGACGCCAAGGGCGAGCGCATCTCGCTCTTCGTCACCGCCGAATCATCGCAGACCACCAAGGGAACCTATACGGCCGAGGCTGACGGTCCGGAAGCGGTGTATTGGCTGGACAAGGGCTATGGCTGCGCCGTCGTCGGCACATTGCCGCCGGAGCGTCTGTCGGAGGTCGCCAAGAGCGCCTATGGCCAGCTTCTGGCCGGTATTTCGAGCTGAGGAGGCGGCTGTTTTCAACGGCCTACGCTGTTTCGAATTAGTGGTTCAGTTCAAAGCCGTGGTGCTTTTCTGCCGCCGCGGAACCTGTCACAATTCGGCCCTAATCAAGGAGCGATAGCGCTTGATGAAGACCGGCGCTTCGGCCGGGGTGCTGCTTTTGACCGGGGCCGTTTCCTTTAATCCAATCGAGGTTCTCCCAAACCCCGCATGCCTGCCGAGATCCGCAAGGCCCGCGCGTCGGACGTCGATGACCTCGCCGCCATCGAGAAGGCTGTTTTCTCAAGCGATCGCCTGTCGCGCCGCTCTTTTCGCCAGTTGATCGAGCGTGAGACCGCCGAGATGCTGGTGGCCGAGAATGACGGCCATGTCGCCGGCTACGCGGTGGTCTTGTTTCGCAAGGGCAGCGGCGTGGCCCGGCTCTATTCCATCGCCGTCGGTCCGTTCTTCGGCAATCTCGGCATCGGCCGCCAACTGCTGGCCGCGGCCGAAGAGGCGGCTTATGAACACGATCGCATGATGCTGCGGCTCGAGGTTCGCGAGGACAATCAGCGCGCCATCGGCATCTACGAGCAGGCAGGCTACCGAAAAATCGGCCGCGAGCCCGACTATTACGAGGACGGCGCCACCGCGCTGCGTTACGAAAAGACGCTGCGCGGCGATGTCCCGACCAGCACCGGGGTGCCGTTTTACCAGCAGACCTGCGAGTTCACCTGCGGTCCGTGCTGCCTGATGATGGCAATGGCCAATTTCGATTCCGGCTTCGTGCCCGATCCGGTCATGGAAATACGCCTGTGGCGCGAGGCGACCACGGTATTCATGATGTCGGGGCCGGGCGGCTGCGAGCCTTTCGGCCTGGCGGTTGCCGGCTATGAAAGCGGGCTTGCCGCCGAGATCTTCGTATCCTTTCACGGCGCGCTGTTCCTGCAGTCGGTGCGCAGCGAGGAAAAGCGCCGGGTGATGGAGCTCGCCCAGGTCGACTTCCGCCGGCGCGCGGAACTTTACGGCATCCCGGTGAATTACCGTCCGTTCGGCATCGACGACATCCGCGCCGCCCTTGCCGAGGGCAAGCTGGTGCTGGTGTTGATCAGCGGCTTCCTGATGTTCGGCAAGAAGGTGCCGCATTGGGTGCTGGCCATCGGCGACGACGGCGACCATATCCTCATCCACGATCCTTGGGTCGAAGACGAAAGGCAGGAAACCATCCTCGACGCCGCCAACATTCCCGTGCCCTATGGCATCTTCATGAACATGGCTCAGTTCGGCCGCGACGGGTTGCGCGCCGCCATCAACCTGGGAAAACGCTGACACAATGACCTGGGTCATCCTTACAGGCAGGCAGAACGATCTCGACCAGGTGGCGACGCCGCACAAGATCATCACCAACCGCGACTATCTCGCGCATCCGGCGCTGTTTCGCGGCCAGCGCCCTAAGGTGATCAACCTGTCGAACAACTACGGCTATCAGAGCCGCGGCTATTATGCCTCGCTGCTCGCCGGATCGCGCGGCCACAAAGTGATCCCGACCGTCGAGACCATGATCGATCTGTCGGAGCGCAAGCTCTATGAGCATGCGCTGCCGGAACTCGAGCTCGCGCTCAACAAATGCCGCAAGGATCTCGACGGAACCTTTCCGACGAAGGTCGCCGTCTTTTTCGGCATCGGGCCCTCGAAAGTTTGGGACCGGTTCACCAAGCTCTTGTTCGACTGGTTTCGCGCGCCGGCGCTCGAGGTCCACATCAAGGACAGCGCCGAATGGGCTTCGATCCGCAAGATCGGCTTCCTGCCGCTCGCGCGCATGAGCGAGGAGCAGGAAGAAGTCTTCCTGCAATGCCTGGAGACCTACACCAACCGCGAGTGGCGCGACACCAAGGGGCGCACGCCGGCGCGCTACACGTTCGCGACGCTCGTCGATCCGCATGAGGAATTGCCGCCTTCGGAGATTTCGTCCCTGCGCTACTGGGCGAGGATCGCGGAGAAGATGGGCGTCGAGGTCGAGCCGATCACCAGGAAGGATTTGGCCAAGCTCGCCAATTACGACGCGCTGTTCATCCGCGAGACGACATCCATCTCCAACCACACCTACCGTTTCGCGCGCCGCGCCCAGCAGGAGGGCATGCCGGTGATCGACGACCCGCTGTCGATGATCCGCTGCACCAACAAGGTCTATCTCAACGAGCTGATGACCTACAACAAGGTGCCGGTACCGCCGACGGTGATGATTGCCGGCACCTCCGATCTGGAGCTCGCCGCCCAGACGCTGGGCTTTCCGCTGGTGCTGAAAATCCCGGACTCATCCTTCTCGCGCGGGGTCAAGAAATGCGAGAACCTTGCCGATCTGACAAAGCTGGCGACCGAGTGGCTGGAGGATTCCGACCTCCTCATCGCGCAGAAATTCATCCCCACCGAATATGATTGGCGCGTCGGCGTGCTCGGCGGCCAACCGCTGTTTGCCGTGCATTACCTGATGGCCAAAAAACACTGGCAGATCGTCAACCACAAGGCCAACGGCAAGCCCGATCAGGGCGGCATCAAGACCTTCACGCTGAAGCAGACGCCGCCGCACGTGGTCGAGACGGCGGTCAAGGCGGCGCGCTGCATCGGCGACGGGCTCTACGGCGTCGACCTCAAGGAAACCAAGGACGGCGTCTTCGTCATCGAGGTCAACGATAACCCCAATCTCGACCATGGCTGGGAGGATTCCGGCGAGAAGGACGAGCTCTGGGTGCGGCTTACGCAATGGTTCCTGGAGCGGCTGGAGCGCACTGGTCGCTAAAGCATTTTGCCTCCGGACGGGATCGCCTGGCGTCGCAGAATCCGGCCAAGACAATCAACTGAATGGGGGCAAGATGCTGTTTTTCGTTGTCGAGGATTTTCGCGGCTGCGACCGCAAGGAAATCTACCGGCGGTTCCGCAATCGGGGCCGGCTGAAACCGGACGCGCTTGTCGTTCACCATAGCTGGATCGCAGGCGACATGAGCCGCTGCTTCCTGCTTGTCGAGGCCGATGACGTCACGCTGCTGCAGCGTTGGGTCATCGAATGGGCCGATCTGGTGGAGTTCGAGATCGTTCCGGTAGCCACCAGCAAGGACATGGTCGCGGCCCTGGCCGGGCATCTCTGACTGCTAGGCACCGAGCGCCGGCGAGCTGACCGCGCGCACGCATTCCGCGATCAGCCACTCGCGAAACGCCGCCACCACATCGCGCCTTGCGCTGCGTTCAGGGATCGTCAGGCAATAAGGCTGGCGCAATTCCAGCGCTCGGGCAACCGGCCGGACCAGCCTGCCGTCTTCCAGCGCCCGGGCGCAGTAGATGCCTTGCGCCAGCGCCACGCCCAATCCCGACATGGCGAGATCGAGTGCGGCCCGCGACGAGTTGGCCGAAAGCCCGCGCTGGGCCGACCGGCCCGGCGCGATGCCCCCCGCCTCGAGCCAGTTGCGCCAGGACGGAAAGGCAGCACCGGTCGGGCCCCAGTCGGTGTGGATCAACGGCAGGCCGGCGAGAGTTTCCGGCTTGGCTGCGCCGGCAAGGCTGGGCGCGCAGACGGGATAGACCGCATCCCGGGCGATCTCCTCGGTCGGATGCTCGCGATAGTGCCGGCCGTAGGATAGCCGGATGTCGACCATCTCATGGTTGAACGGCACAGGGTCGTCCTCGCCTCTCAGCGAAATATCCGCGGCGCCGTGGCTGGCGACAAAGCCGGCGAGGCGTTCGGAAAGCCAGCCCATCGCCATCGAAGGCGGCACCGAGATGACGAGCCTCGGCCGGAACGCATCGCCGCCTACATCCCGCGCGACGCTGCCGATTTCCTGGAAGGCCATGGTAAGCCTCGGCAACATCTCGACGCCGGCTTCGGTGAGCAGGACGCGCCGGTTGACGCGGTGGAACAACTTGCGGCCCATCTGTTCTTCCACGGTGCGGATGAGCTGGCTGACCGCCGCCGCCGAAATCGACAGCTCTTCCGCCGCTGCGGCAAAGCTGCCGCTGCGCGCCGCCGCCTCGAAGGCTTGAAGTCCGCGCAGGGAGGGAAGTGCGACCATGGCGACCCGAAAAGATAAGCTAAGCTTATCTATTTTGCAGAATTCCTCGTTTTTCGAAAGCTTTCTTTCTGCAGTACGGTAGCGCTCATGAGCGCCATCGACCACACCATCGACCACCGCGACGTCATCGCCTCGCTGACCAATGAGGAGCGCAGCCGGCTGACCTGCAAGTCCGATCTGCCGGGCATCATCCAATTCGTCGTTCATCTCGGCGCCATCGTCGCTCTCGGCGCGCTGATCGCGGCCAAGGTGCCGTACTGGCCGGTTCTGATGCTGCCGCAGGGCATCCTGATCGTGTTCCTGTTCACGCTGCTGCATGAGACCGTGCATAGGACGGCCTTCGAAACGCAGTGGCTGAACGATGCCGTCGCGCGGCTCTGCAGCCTGGCGATCGCGCTGCCGGCCGACTGGTTCCGCTATTTCCATTTCGCCCATCATCGCTTCACTCAGGACCCGCAGAACGATCCGGAGCTGGCTTTCCCGAAGCCCGAGACCTTGCGACAGTACATCGTCCATGTGTCTGGCCTGCCGGTGTGGTGGGGTCATTTCAAGACGCTCTACAGAAATGCCAGCGGCCGCTGCCGGGACAGCTATGTGCCGTCGAAAGGCTTGCCGAAAGTCCAGGCCGAAGCGCGGGCGATGATCGCCTTCTACCTCGTCGTGCTGACGCTTGCGATCTCGCTCAAGGCGACAGTGCTCCTCTACATCTGGCTCGTACCGGCGCTGCTCGGGCAGCCCTTTCTCAGGCTTTATCTGTTGGCCGAGCATGGCCGCTGCCCCTTCGTCGCCAATATGCTGGAAAACACCAGGACGACGCTGACCAACTGGCTCGTGCGCAAGCTCGCCTGGAACATGCCCTACCATGCCGAGCACCACGCCTATCCGGGTGTGCCGTTCCATCAATTGCCGGCTTTTCATCGGCTGATCGCGCGGCATCTCAAAGTGGTAGAACCCGGCTATGTGAGCTTCCACGAGAAATATTTCGAGACGCTGCGCTGACCGGTGCCTGGCATCAACCGGATCGGCGAAGCTTTTCCTGCGAGCGCAGCAGGCGGCTCATCTCCGAGGCCCTGGCCGGCGCGCCGATCAGAAAACCTTGCGCCTCGCCGCAGCCGGCCTTGCGCAGCATGTCGAGCTGCGCTTCGGCCTCGACGCCTTCGGCGGTGACGGTGATGCCGAGCTCGGCGCCGAGCCCGATAACCGTGCGCACGATCGCCGCCGTGTCGCGCTTGTCGAGATCGTGGATGAAGGAGCGGTCGATCTTGATCTTGTCGACCGGGAAGCGCCGCAGATAACCGAGCGAAGAATAGCCGGTGCCGAAATCGTCGAGCGCGATGCGCACGCCGAGCCCGCGCAATTGCCCGAGCGTCCTCAGCACGCTGTCGCTCTCGTCCATCATCACCGTTTCGGTGATTTCGAGTTCCAGCCGGCTTGCTGGCAGGCCGGAAAAGGCGAGCGCCGCAATCACGCTGCGGGCGAAGCCGCCGCTCTTGATCTGGGCCGCCGAGACGTTGACCGCCATGCGCACGTCCTGCGGCCAGCCCGCCGCCACGCCGCAGGCCTTGCGCAGCGCCCAGTCGCCGAGTTGCACGATCAGCCCGGTTTCTTCGGCCGCGGCGATGAAGTCTTGCGGCGGCACCAGCCCGCGCGACGGCGAGCGCCAGCGCATCAGCGCTTCGGCGCCGACGATCTCGCCGGAGGCGATGTCGAGAATCGGCTGGAAATCCAGTTCGAACTCGCGCCTCGGGAGTGCAGCCTCGAGGTCGGCCTCGAGCGCCAGGCGCTCCCGCACCATGGCATCCATGCCCGGCTCGAAGAAACGGTAGATGTTGCGCCCCTCGCTCTTGCCCCGGTAGAGCGCCATGTCGGCATTGGTGAGCAGCGTATCCGCATCCTGCCCGTCGCTGGGATAAAGCGCGATGCCGAGGCTCACCCCGACATGCATTTCGCGGCCCTTGTCGCGATAAGGCTTGCCGATCACCTCGATAATGCGCTTGGCCAGCTTTTCGGCGTCGACCGCGTTTCTGATATTGGATTGAATGATGGCGAATTCGTCGCCGCCGAAACGCGCCACCACGTCCTTGTCGCTGCGCAGGCAGCGCTGCAGGCGCTCGGCCACCCTTTTCAGCAGCCAGTCGCCGGCCGGATGCCCGAACGTATCGTTGACGGCCTTGAAGCGGTCGAGGTCGAGCGAGAAGATCGCCACCGGCGCGGCCTTGGCCTCGCTCAATGCCTGGTCCAGGCGCTCGCGGAACATCGAGCGGTTGGGCAGGTTGGTCAGCGTGTCGTGATGCGCAAGATGCGTCATGCGCTCTTCGGCGCGGCGACGCTCGGTAACATCGTCGAAGGTCACGACCCAGCCGCCGCCGCTCATCGGCTGCCGAACCACCAGAAAAGTCCTGCCGTCGGCAAGATAGCGGTAAGCCGACTGCATTTTCCCTGCTCGCAGGCAGGCTTCGGTCCTGGTGACTTCGCTGTCGACGTCGATCTTGGTGTAGATGCCGAGCTCCAGCAGTCGTTTGAGCGCGTCGCGGTGTGTCGTTCCAAAAGGGAAATCTGTCGCGGCGACTTTGTAGAGCTCGAGAAAGCGCTGATTGCGCACGATCATCTTGCCGTCGGCGTCATACATCAGCAGGCCTTGCGACATGTTGGCCAAAGCGGCGTCGAAGCGGCGATGCTGCTCCTTCAGTTCCTCTTCGGAGCGCCGCTGCACGGTCACGTCCTCGTAGATCGACACCCAGCCGCCGGAGGCCAGCGGCCGATGCGAGATGACGATGATGCGCCCGTCCGCCAGCGTCTCCTCATACGTCGAGGGCTTGGCGCCGTCGATATAGGGTTTGCGGACGGCGTAGAGCTGCTCGGCGGTTTGCGAGGCGATGCCGATTTCGACGCTGTGCTGCAAGATGTCGAAGAAGCGAATGCCGGGCTTCGTGACTTTGGCGTCGAGGCGGAAGAGGTCGATGTAGTTTCGGTTGCAGATGATCATGCGCTCGTCGGCGTCGAACATGCACAGGCCATGCGACATGTTCTCGACGGCGGCCGAAAAGCGCTCGTTTTGTGCGCGAAGTTCCTCCGCTATTCGTCGAACCGGGCCAATACCGGTTGCCTTCCGCCTGACTGCGGCCGAACCAGCCTTGACATGAGCAACGGGCATGAACGCGCCTGCCGACCGTGACTGAACAGTTTACTGTCGTGGCCGCCGGTTAATTTAGCGTTCTTTTATTTGACGGAATTGGCAGCGAGAAAAGGCTGGCGTTTAGCTTCCAGCGCCGCGAATCGTTTCAGAAATGCCGCCTGCGCCCAGGTCACCGAGCGTGGAGTGAAGTCGAAATGGTCGGCGGAAAAGCTGCGCGGCCGGCCGAAATACTCCGTCGCCTCCGCGGTCGAGAAGCCGGCAAGCAGCGTCGCTTCGTAATAGGCGGCGATCTGGTCGGCGCGCTTGATGTCCTTGCGCAAGGTGGAACCGAGCTCGGCCGGCAGCGAGAAACGTTGATGGATGGCGCGCTGCAGCCTGAGCTCGCAGTCCTTGTAGGAGCCGCCCATCACCGATTTGAAGGGGGAGATCATGTCGCCGATGACATATTCGGGCGCGTCGTGCAGCAGCGCCGCGAGCCGCGCCTCGGCGGAGGCGGCCGGCACCAGCTCACCATAGAGTGCCTCGACCAGCAGCGAATGCTGAGCCACCGAAAAGGCGTGCTCGCCGCTGGTCTGGCCGTTCCAGCGGGCGACGCGGGCGAGGCCATGCGCGATGTCGGCGATCTCGATGTCGAGCGGCGAGGGGTCGAGCAGGTCGAGCCGCCGGCCGGACAGCATGCGCTGCCAGGCGCGCGGCGGCGCTCCCGCCCTGTCGGCCGCCATCAGGCCTCCTCCTCGCTGACGGTGTCTTGCGGGAAGGAGAATTTCGCCCAGCCCGGGATGGCGAGCGTCACCGGGACGTCGCCGGCCATGATCGGGTCGCGGGCATCGAGCGCTGCCTTGACGCGGTCGATGCGGGCAATGACGAGGCCGCGTCCGCCGCTTACCGAACCCAGCGTTCCGACCGGGCGGCCTGCGACGGTGAGCTCGGTACCGGACGCAGGCAGGGAACCCCCGGCTGTGGCGATCAGCACGCGGCGTCGCGCGGTGCCGCGATGCTGCATGCGCGAGACGACTTCCTGGCCGACATAGCAGCCTTTCTTGAAGCCGACGCCGCCGGTCTCGTCGAGGAGAACGTCATGTGGGAAAGCGTCACCGAGCTGATAATCGCTGCCGCTTTCGGCGATGCCGTTGGCGATACGCAGGGCCCGCCATGCGCCGGCATCGCCGCTGTCCTGAACTGCGCCGTCATATGTGCGCCTGACCTCCACCTCGCGGAAGCGCGTGTCGGCGAGCGAAGTTGAATCGGCAAATGAGGCGGTTGAATCATCATCCCACGCAACCGTGACAAGCGCCTGATCCTGCTTGGCAATCTCGGCCTTTGCCCTCAGCCGGTAAAGCATCAGCCGGCGCACGAAGTCATCGGCTATGTCGGTCCGGCATTCCAGCCGGAAGCCGTTCTCGCCGGCGCGAGAGATGAGAAAATCGAACAGGATCTTGCCTTGCGGCGAAAGCAGCGCGCCAGGCTTTGCCTCGCCGGCGCCGAGCGCATCGAGATCGGTGGTGAGGATGTTTTGCAAAAAATGTTCGGCATCCTGGCCTGACACGGAAATGAGCGCGCGGTCTTTCAGCAGGGCAAAGGGCATGGGCGTGAAGTCGGCCTGATCTTGCAAAAATGATGGTCATTACGTAAGCCGGCCACACTCCCCCCGCAAGAGATTGGACCAGTCCATGGCAACCACCTTCGACCTCATCCTGACAGGCGGCACGGTAGTCAACCATGACGGTGAAGGCCGGCGCGATGTCGGCGTGAAGGCCGGGCGTATTGCCGCGATAGGGGATCTCGGCCAAGCGTCGGCCGGCGAGACGATCGATTGCACGGGCCTGCACATCCTGCCCGGCGTCGTCGACAGCCAGGTGCATTTCCGCGAGCCGGGACTGGAGCACAAGGAAGATCTGGAAACCGGGTCTCGCGCCGCGGTTTTGGGCGGCGTCACCGCGGTCTTCGAGATGCCCAACACCAATCCGCTGACCACCAGCGAGGCGGCCCTTGCCGACAAGGTGCGGCGCGCCACCGGCCGCATGCATTGCGACTTCGCTTTCTGGGTTGGCGGCACGCGCGACAATGCCGGCGATGTCAGCGAGCTCGAGCGGCTGCCAGGAGCTGCCGGCATAAAAGTCTTCATGGGCTCGTCCACCGGCGACCTGCTGGTCGAGGACGACGAAGGCGTCGCCTCCATCCTGCGCAACACCCGCCGCCGCGCCGCTTTCCACTCCGAGGACGAGTTCCGTCTGCGCGAGCGGCTCGGTCTGCGCGTCGAGGGCGATCCCTCGTCGCATCCTGTCTGGCGCGACGAGATCGCGGCGCTGCGCTGCACCGAGCGCCTGGTGCGCATCGCGAGACAGACGCGCGCGCGCATCCATGTGCTGCACATCTCGACGGCCGAGGAGATCGTTTTCCTCGAGCAGCATAAAGACGTCGCTACATGCGAGGCGACGCCGCATCACCTGACGCTCTCAGCTGACGACTATGCGCGGCTCGGCACGCTGATCCAGATGAACCCGCCGGTGCGCGCGGCGCGCCACCGCGACGGCGTCTGGCACGGCATTGCGCAAGGGATCGTCGATGTGCTGGGGTCCGACCACGCGCCGCACACGCTGGCCGAGAAGGCGAAGCCTTATCCTGCCTCGCCTTCGGGCATGACGGGCGTGCAGACGCTGGTGCCGATCATGCTCGACCATGTCAACGCCGGCCGGCTCACTTTGCAGCGTTTCGTCGATCTCTCCAGTCATGGTCCGCAGCGCATCTTCGGCATGGCGGGAAAGGGCCGCATCGCCGCCGGCTACGACGCCGATTTCACCGTCGTAGACCTGAAGCGCCGCGAGACCATCACCAACGCGCAGGCTGGCTCCAAGGCGGGCTGGACGCCCTATGACGGCAAAGAGGTCACCGGCTGGCCGGTCGGCACCATCGTGCGCGGCAACCGGGTAATGTGGGACGGCGAGATCGTCACGCCCGGCCAGGGCAGGGCGGTGGAGTTTTCCGAGGCGCTGGCGGCTTAGGCCACGTTGGATTTCTTAAGCGCGCCCTGCATTATGAGTGCCTGCAGCTGCGGGAACTTGCCCTGGTCGATTTTCTTTCTTGCAAAATGCCGACGGTGGGAGCCGATGCGATTCCGGCTCTGCGAGAGGAGGCAAACCGCATATGGCCGCAGACCAAAATTGGCAAGGGATGAGCTTCTGGCTCAATCCCCGGCGACGAAGAACAGCCACTGGCCGGCGGGCGTGATGCCGACGCGATAGAAGATATAGGCGCCGAACTGCTTCATGTCGTCATAGTCGCTTGCGGTGACGAGTTTGAACAGCTCGACGCGCTGCCTGGGATCCAGCTTGTCGAGCGGCAGCGCGAAGAAATACGGCCAGACATAGAGCTCCTGCGGCGTGCCGGTGTCGACATGGACATAGCCGGCGCTGAGCACCTCTTCCAAAATGGCGAGAATCTCTTGGCCGTCGCCGTCGCCGGAGAGTCCCTTGAGGAAAGCGACCGGGTCGCCCTCGATGTCGCCGAGCGATAGCTGCGTCATGGATTCGCCCGAGCCGATCAGCGGCCGAAGTTTCTCGATATCGCCGCTCTTGCAGGCCTCGATGATCAGGCCGTGCATGCGTTTGACCGGCTCGGGAAGCTTGTCGAGGTCGTAGACGACGGGCGGCGGCGGCGAATCCGGGTCGGAGCGCGGGCTGGTGATGCCGCCGCTGCCGGTTGGCGCTTCGGGCGCGCTCTTGTCCGTCTCGTCGGCCGGCTGGCTGTTGTCGGAGGGTTTGGTGCCGGGCGCGGCCGGCATTGGCACGGTGGTCCCCGGAGCGGTCGTTTCGTCACTGGTGGACGGAGTGACCGGCGAAGGCAACTCCTCGCGTTGGATCTCGCTTAGCGCATAGCAAGGCGTGCTGGCGAGGCAGATTGCCAATGGCCCGGCGCAGGAAGCAGTGATCCAGATGCCGAGGGCCAGCCCGCGCGGCCTGCCTGCCAACGAAAATCTCACCCCTTGCCTCTCCATGGTTCCGGGCTCGCTAGGGCAATTCCAGAAAACTGTGCAATGGTTTCCGTCCGGAATTGCGAAAAACTAATGGCTAGGCGGCGGGTATGATGCCCAAACGGCGCGTCGCCGTCAAAAGCAGCCAAAGCGGGCGGGCTAGTGCCTGAGCCGTTCCGGCTCGAACGCGCCGGAGATCACCTTTTCGCGCATGCGGTCGAGCAGGGCCAGCGCTGAGGTCTCACCATTGGCGCGCAGCATCTCGCCGAAGGCGGTTTCCAGCGCAGCCTCGGCGATGATTTCGGGCTCGATGCCGGCCGACAATCCTTCCGCCCAGGCTTCACTGTGGCTCTCCACGGCGGTCAGGCGCTTTTCTTCCCTGACCAACGCGTCGATGTCGCTGACGCCATGTTCCATTGCGATGTCCACCTTTTCAAGCGTCGGTCCGGCAAGGCACCGGGCTTGACTTGCCAGTTCATGCGCTGCTCGTACAAGTGCTTGTAAATACGACATTTCTGCAGTCGCAATCTACATATCGAGCAAGGCTGCGATCAATTCCGACCGAGCTTAGCCGATTAGACCAGCTTGCGGCATTAAAACCTTCAGTTTGAGTTAATTCCGCATTTGTCCACTAACGTTTCATTAACATTGTTGCACAAGCGCAACAGATGATTGCACCAAGGCGCAGCCTGATACAATAAGGCCGGCCACATTGGAGCGATTTGTCGGTGGATAGTCGCGATCGATGCCGGTCCTCAATTCCCGTAGCGGGAAGCGATATCGCGCGACAGCGTCTCGCCTTCCTTCATGTAGCGGGCAATGGCCTCGGTGGCCGAAGGCGTGCACTGCGTGTAGGTGCCGCTGAAGGAGCGGTAGCCGCGATTGAAGGAGGCGATGAAGCGGGCGCGCCGGTTGGGATCGGGATTTTCCGACTCGAGCAGCTTTTCCATCTCCAGCCGCCACTGGTCGCCTTTCTCGCCGCAGAGGTTGCGCAGGAAATGCAGCGAACCCAGCACCTCGGCGAGGCGCATCAGCCCGGGCTCGAACGGCGCCTCGGCCGCCGATGCCGGCTGCACCGTGACGGCCATGCTGATAGCGAGGCTTGCGGCGAGAAAGGGGGAGGCGCGGGTCATCATGGCCTTGCGATGGAAGAGCAAGGCTTTGTGGCGAAACATTTTGTCGCCCGCAAGGCCATTCTGGGGTCACCGCTCGGCGGCTTGCGCAGGACCAAGCAACTCCTCGGCAACTTCAAACACATCGCCCGCCAGCGGCATCGCCGCCATTTCCGCCAGCGTGTAGAACGCCGCCGTCTCGGCGTCATCGCTCGCTGCCGGCTCGCCGCCGACATAGGCCGCGCCGAACACCGTCAGCAAATAGTCGACCGCGTGGTGCTCAGCGCGGCCGTCGATATGGATGTCGCGCAGCGGGCGGTAATCCTTCGCCTGGAGCCCCGTTTCCTCCTTGAGTTCGCGCGCCGCGGCTTGCGCCAGCGTCTCGCCCGGCTCGACCTTGCCGCCGGGATACGCGTAGAGCCCTTGCGAAGGCGGCCGCGCCCGCTTGACAAGCAGCACCGTCTTGCCGCGCACGACGGCGACGGAGACTGCCGGGATAATCTTGCGAACCTTGTTCATGCGTTGCGAATCGCGCCGGCTGCCGGCTTGGTTGTGGACCGGACAGCTTTAGCGGTTGCGGCGCGGCGGTTCCATCGCCACTTTCATGGCGATCCCGACCGAAGAGCCAATCCATGTGCGGACGCTTTGCCCTGACCGCCTCGCCGGACCAGACCGCCGCCATTCTTGGCCTGGCGGAGCTGGAGGCGTTTCCGGCCCGCTACAATATCGCTCCGACGCAGCCGGTGCTGATGGCGTTCGCCAGTCCGCCAAGAGCGCCAGGCTCCAACCTGCCAGACCGCCAGGCGATGCTGGTGCGCTGGGGCCTGATCCCGACTTGGGTCAAGGATACGAAGGAATTTCCGCTGCTCTTCAACGCGCGCTCGGAAGGCGTGCTGCAGAAGGCCTCGTTCAAGACCGCCATGCGCCATCGCCGGGCCCTTGTGCCGGCCTCCGGCTTTTATGAATGGCAGCAGTCGGGTAGCGCCAAGGGCCAGCCCTACTGGATCCAGCCGCGGCGGGGCGGGGTGATCGCCTTCGCCGGTCTGATCGAGACCTATGCCGAGCCGGGCGGTTCCGAGATGGACACCGGCGCGATCCTCACCACGCGGGCCAACGCCGGCACCGCCCATATCCACGACCGCATGCCGGTGGTGATCGAGGAACGCGATTTCGCCCGCTGGTTGGATTGCCGCACGCAGGAGCCGCGCGACGTGCTCGACCTCCTCAAGCCCGCCGAGCCCGATTTCTTCGAGGCGATTCCGGTTTCCGACCTCGTCACCAAGGTCGCCAACACCGGGCCGGAGATTCAGGAGCGGGGCATGGTCGGGCCTCAGCCCGACAAGGTCAGGCGCCAGAAACCCGGCGCGGACGAAAACCAGATGACCCTGTTTTAGCGAAGGCTGCTAGCGGAGGCCTTCATCTCCAGGGCGAGCATTGGCGTCGCCCTCATTGCCGGCACCCCGATCATCGGAGACTGCGCCGGTCCTGCCGTTTCAGGCGGCGCGCGGCGAGATGATCTTCTGCGCCGGCTTCTTCTTCTTCGCGGTGTGAAGAAGGGCTGCGACGATGGCCGCAGGGCCGATCGCGCGGTAGTGGCTGGCGAGCGGCTGCTGCGCCGGTCGGCTTTGTTCTTGCTTACTTCGAGGCATTGTTCTCTTCCCTGGTAACGTTTTCGTGTCTGGGTTTGGTGGTCGATTCGGACCAAATCGTGACGTCGGGCGGTCTAGTCCGTTAATGTTTCATCACTGTGCCGAGATGCTTAATAAAATGTTTCGGCCCGTTTTTACCTGTGATGGAACGACAGCTTTCCCGAGTTGAGCGACTTGACGGCAACACCTGCGGGCGCGATAAAGCCGGCCATGAAAACGTCTTTCGCCATTTGTGGCATTTGCATTATTGGCTAGCCTCGCGCTGGTCCGGACGTTTTCGCCTTATCTTCCCCTAGATTGGACAAACGCCCCGGCCAGCAGGCTGGAGCCCGATTTGCGCCCGCGCGCGGGGAGGCTCGTCCAACATAAGGGATCGGAAGAGCACGAATGTCTGACGCATCGAAGGGCCTCAGCCTTTACAACACGCTGACGCGGGCGAAGGAGCGTTTCGTTCCGATCGATCCGCAAAACGTGCGCATGTATGTTTGCGGCCCGACGGTCTACGACTTTGCCCATATCGGCAACGCGCGGCCGGCGATCGTCTTCGACATGCTGTTCCGTTTGCTGCGCCAACTCTATGGCGAAAAGCACGTCACGTATGTGCGCAACATCACGGATGTCGACGACAAGATAAATGCGCGCGCCCTGCGCGATTTCGGCGCCGAGATCGAAGTCGGGACGCTTTCGCTGAACGACGCGATCCGGCGCGTCACCGAAAAGACCGCCGACCAATACCACAAGGATGTCGCGGCACTCGGCTGTTTGGAGCCGACCCACGAGCCGCGGGCGACCGAGTTCGTCGCGCCCCGCGCCGACGGCAAGGCCGACATGCTGTCGCTGATTGCGCAACTGATCGAGCGCGGCCACGCCTATGTCGCCGGGGGCGAGGTGCTCTTCGACACCGCCTCGATGCCCGATTATGGCGAGCTTTCGAAGCGCAATCTCGACGAGCAGCAGGCCGGCGCCCGCATCGCGGTCGACGCCCACAAGAAGAACCCCGGCGATTTCGTTTTATGGAAACTCTCGACGCCGGAAGAGCCCGGCTGGGAAAGCCCGTGGGGCAGGGGCCGTCCGGGCTGGCACATCGAATGCTCGGCCATGTCGGCCGCCTATCTCGGCGAGATCTTCGACATCCATGGCGGCGGCCTCGACCTGATCTTCCCGCATCACGAGAACGAGATCGCCCAGTCGCGCTGCGCCCACGGCACCAAAGTCATGGCCAATGTCTGGATGCACAACGGCTTCCTTCAGGTCGAGGGCCAGAAAATGTCGAAGAGCCTCGGCAATTTCTATTCGATCCATGAGCTCTTGGAGACCGAGACTTTCGGCGGCAGGAAATGGCCGGGCGAGGTGCTGCGGCTGGCGATGCTGATGACGCATTACCGCGAGCCGATCGACTTTTCCGTGCGCAAGCTGGAGGAGGCGGAAAACACGCTGCGCAAATGGAAGCGTGCGGCCGATCTAGCCCCCGCGGCGGCGGGGGACCTGCCGGCAGACGTGCTGGAGGCGCTGTCCGACGACCTCGCCACCTACGCTGCCTTCCAGCGATTGACCCAGCTTGCCGGCGAGGCGGTGGAGTTCACTGGCGCCGGCGAGGACGCCGCCGCGGCTTCGCTGAAAGCGGCGCTTGTCTTTCTGGGTTTCGATGTCGGCGCAGCGAAGGTGGACGAAACCGTGATCGCTGAGGCGATCGCCAGGCGCCTGAAGTTCATCGCCGATAAGAATTGGCCCGAAGGCGACCGCATCCGCGACGAGCTTCTGGCGCAGGGCGTTCAGCTCAAGGACGGCAAGGATCCTCTCACCGGCCAGCGCGTGACGACCTGGGAGATCAAGCGGTGAGGGTGGCGCAGGGGATCGTTTCAGGACTGGCGGAGGCGCCGGTGACGTCCAATCTCCCCCCTTGCGGGGGAGATGTCCGGCAGGACAGAGGGGGGTGCGAAGGAACTCCAGGGTTTGAGTTTTCCCACTCACACACCCGCTGTTCCCTAGGAGGGCAGCACTCTCTCGTTGCTACGTCGGCGGGACAGCACCCCCCTCTGTCCTGCCGGACATCTCCCCCGCAAGGGGGGAGATTAGCTCGGGCGTGCGATTTCGTTAATCGCAAACGTGAGGGCGTGTAGCTATGGGCCACGACCTCGTTCCATCCCGTCAGCGCAATAACGCCAAGTCCATGCGGCGTGCCATGACGGATGCCGAGCTGAAACTTTGGAACGAGTTGCGTGCCCACCGCTTGACGGGCATGAGCTTCCGGCGGCAGGTGCCGATCGGACCTTATATCGTTGATTTCGCGTGCTCGGCCCATCGCCTCATAGTCGAGGTCGATGGCAGCCAGCATGGCGATGCGGAACACTTAAACCGTGACGAGGCAAGAAGTGGCTATCTAGCTGCAAGCGGCTGGACCATCCTGCGCTTCTGGAACGACGACGTGATCCGCGATATCGACAATGTCTGCCAGCACATCATCATTGCGGCCGGCCTGGCCGGCGCCGAAGTGCCGGAGACCGCAACGCAGGAGCTCGTTCCATGATCGATCATCTCGGCATCAGCGTTTCCGATTTCGAAAAGTCCAAGGCGTTCTACGACAAGGTGATGGCGCCGCTTGGCGCTTCGCTGCTCTACATGGTGCCGGAGGAATATACCGCCGGCGCCAAGGTCGGCGGCTATGGCCGCGACCGGCCGGTGTTCTGGCTGAGCGCGGGCAAGGAGAAGCCGAAGGACCATCAGCATGTCGCCTTCACCGCGCGCAGCCGCGCCGAGGTCGACGCCTTCCATGCCGCGGCCCTTGCGGCCGGCGGCAAGGACAATGGCGGGCCGGGGCTGCGTCCGCATTACCACCCCAATTATTACGGCGCCTTCGTCTTCGATCCCGACGGCAACAATGTCGAGGCGGTCTGCCATGATCCGGAGTGAGCTCGATGGGAGGGATCGATGAGCCTTGATAACCGGCCGGTCTATACGGGCGGGTGCCAGTGCGGCGCCGTACGTTTCCGCGTTGAGGGCGCCCTGGGCGATGCCTCGGTCTGCCATTGCCGCATGTGCCAGAAGGCGAGCGGCAATTTCTATCTGCCGCTGGTCTCGGTGCGCGGCGCCAGGCTGGACTGGACGCGCGGCGGGCCGAAGCGCTTCCGCTCGTCCAGCGCGGCATGGCGCGGCTTCTGCGCCGAATGCGGCACGCCGCTGACCTTCGAGGCGCCGGACGGCGTGGCGCTGGCGATCGCCGCCTTCGACGACCCGGCCGGCATCGCGCCAACCATCCAGTGGGGCGTCGAAGCGAAGCTTTCCTATGTCGACGGCGTTTCGAAACTGCCCTCCGAGGAGACGATGGGCGATATTTCGTCGGCGCCTTATCTCGCCGAGCTCGTCTCCTATCAACATCCCGATCACGACACGGACCAATGGCCGCCGGAGGAAAAACCATGACCGATGAAATTCGAACCGGCGGCTGCCAGTGCGGCGCCGTGCGCTTCCGCGTCCACGGCAAGCTCGGGCGCCCGTCCATCTGCCATTGCCGCATGTGCCAGAAACAGTTCGGCAATTTCTTCGGCGCCCTGGTGACGGTGCCGAAGGATGGCGTCGAATGGACCCATGAGGAGCCGAGCTATTTCCAGTCCTCGGTCAACATCGATCGCGGCTTCTGCCGCCGCTGCGGCACGCCGCTCACCTACCGCCAGCCGGGCGGGCTGGAGATCGCCATCGGTGCCTTCGACGATCGTTCGGACTTGGCGCCGCAGATCCAAGTCAACTACGCGGTGCGGCTGCCCTGGGTGGAGAAGATCTTCGAGGCGCCGGTCCACGACGACCCCGACTACTATCGACGGCAGGAGCAGATCATCTCCTTCCAGCATCCCGATCACGAGACGGCCAACTGGCCGCAGCAGGGACTGAAACTATGACGATCCACAGCAGCTCCTTGCGCACGCTCTATCCCGAGATCGAGCCGTTCGAAACAGGCATGCTCGATGTCGGTGATGGCCACACCATCTATTGGGAGCGCTGCGGCACCAAAGGCGCCAAGCCAGCCGTGTTCCTGCATGGCGGCCCCGGAGGCACGATCTCGCCGAAACACCGGCGGCTGTTCGACCCGAAACTCTACGACGTCATCCTGTTCGACCAGCGCGGCTGCGGCAAGTCGACGCCCAACGCCTCGTTGGAAGCCAACACCACCTGGCATCTCGTCGCCGACATCGAACGCCTGCGCGAGATGGCGGGCTTCGACAAATGGCTGGTGTTCGGCGGCTCGTGGGGCTCGACGCTGGCGCTCGCCTATGCCGAAACGCATCCCGAGCGCGTCAGCGAGCTCGTCGTGCGCGGCATCTATACGCTCACCCGCGCCGAGCTCGAATGGTACTATCAGTTCGGCGTCTCCGAGATGTTTCCCGACAGGTGGGAGCGTTTTCTCGCGCCGATCCCCGAGGCCGAGCGCGGCGACATGATGGCCGCCTACCGCAAGCGGCTGGTGGGCACCGACCGCAAGGCGAAGGTCGAGGCGGCGCTTGCCTGGAGTCTGTGGGAAGGCGAGACGATCACGCTTTTGCCGGAGCCGGAAACCAGCACGCCTTTCGGCCAGGACGACTATGCCATCGCCTTCGCCCGCATCGAGAACCACTATTTCGTCCATGCCGGCTGGCTGGAAGAAGGACAGCTGCTGCGCGATGCCTGGAAGCTGAAGGACATCCCCGGCACCATCGTCCACGGCCGCTATGACATGCCGTGCCCGGCGCGCTATGCCTGGGCGCTGCACAAGGCCTGGCCGAAGGCGGATTTCCACCTCATCGAGGGCGCCGGCCACTCGTATTCGGAGCCGGGGATTCTGGACCGGCTGATCCGGGCGACGGATAAATACGCAGGCAAATAACCATGCAGGTTTGTGCTCTACGGCGCCCCCGGCGCGAAGGATCTCGACTTTTCGAGCTACAGCCATGATGAAGCAACGCCTCTACCTCTTCGACACCACGCTGCGCGACGGCCAGCAGACGCCGGGCATCGACTTTTCCGTCGAGGACAAGATCGCGATCGCCAAGCTGCTTGACGAATTCGGCATCGACTATGTCGAGGGCGGCTATCCCGGCGCCAACCCGACCGACACCGCCTTCTTCCATCAGAAGCGCACGGAAAGCGCGAAATTCGTCGCCTTCGGCATGACCAAGCGGGCAGGGGTTTCGGCCTCCAACGATCCGGGGCTGGCGGCGCTGGTGCAATCGAAGTCGGACGCGATCTGCTTCGTCGCCAAGAGCTGGGACTATCACGTGCGCGTGGCGCTCGGCTGCACCAACGAGGAGAACCTTGAGTCGATAAAGGTCTCGGTCCAGGCGGCGGTCGCCGCCGGCAAGGAGGCGATGGTCGACTGCGAGCATTTCTTCGACGGCTTCAAGGCCAATCCGGCTTACGCGCTGGCCTGCGCCAAGACGGCCTATGATGCCGGGGCGCGCTGGGTGGTGCTATGCGACACCAATGGCGGCACGCAGCCTTCCGAAGTGCGGGCCATCGTCGAGAAGGTGATCGCGGGCGGCATCCCTGGCGACCATCTCGGCATTCATGCCCATGACGACACCGGCCAGGCGGTGGCGAATTCCCTTGCCGCCGTTGAGGCCGGTGTGCGCCAGATCCAGGGCACGCTGAACGGCATCGGTGAGCGCTGCGGCAACGCCAATCTGGTCACAATCATCCCGACGCTCGCGCTCAAGCCGGCCTTCGCCGATCGCTTCGAGACAGGCATTTCGGCCGAAGCACTGACCGGCATTTCGCGGCTCTCCCGCGCTTTCGACGAGTTGCTCAACCGCGCGCCGGAAGCTCAGGCGCCCTATGTCGGCTCATCCGCCTTCGCCACCAAGGCCGGCATCCATGCCTCGGCGCTGGCCAAAGAGCCGGCGACTTACGAGCATGTGCCGCCGGAAGCCGTGGGCAACCGCCGCCGTGTCATGGTCTCCGACCAGGGCGGCAAGGCCAATTTCCTCGCCGAATTGAAGCGGCGCGGCATCGACGTGCCGAAGGACGACAGCCGGCTCGACGCGCTCATCGCCATCGTCAAGGAGCGCGAGGCCGAAGGCTACGCCTATGAGGGCGCCGACGCCTCCTTCGAGCTCTTGGCCCGCAAGACGCTGCACGGCCTGCCGGAGTTCTTCAACGTCACCTCGTTCCGCTGCATGGTCGAGCGCCGCTTCGATGCCAATGGCAACCTGAAGACCGTGTCCGAGGCGATCGTGAAGGTGATGGTCGACGGCGAGGAGAAGATGTCGGTGGCCGAAGGCCACGGCCCGGTCAACGCGCTCGACATCGCGCTGCGCAAGGATCTCGGCAAGTATCAGAACGAGATCGTCGACCTCGAGCTCGCCGACTTCAAGGTGCGCATTCTCAACGGCGGCACCGAAGCCATCACCCGAGTGCTGATCGAATCGCACGATTCCACCGGCGCCCGCTGGTGGACGGTCGGCGTATCGGAAAACATCATCGACGCCTCCTTCCAGGCGCTGATGGATTCGATCATCTACAAGCTGATGAAGAACCGTGATATGGCTGGCTTAGTCGCGGCGGAGTAGGTTGAACCATCATCAAAAGTCCATTGATCCATCAGAATTTTGCGATGGTCTTGGACGGTCCCCTGGGCCATAGCGTTGGGCCATGGTCACCGCAACAGCCGATCTCGATCAAGACGCCAAGGCCCGCCGCGGCTTCCTTTTGGCCCTCGGCGCCTATTTCCTCTGGGGGCTGTTGCCCTTCTACATGAAAGCGGTGGCGCACCTGCCTCTGATCGAGGTGATCTCGCACCGGATCGTTTGGTCGGTGCCGATCGCCGCTGCCGTGCTGGTCTGGGCCGGCCGCACCGCCGACTTCAAGGCCGCGATCCGCTCGCCGAAAAGCCTCGCCATGGCGGCGCTGACGGCGACGCTCATCTCGGTCAACTGGGGCATCTATGTCTGGGCGATCGCAGTCGACCGCACGGTCGAGACGGCGCTCGGCTACTATATTAACCCGCTGGTCAGCGTGGTGGTCGGCGCCGTTCTCCTCGGCGAACGGCTCGACCGGCTGCAGATCGCGGCGGTGGCGCTGGCCGCCATTGCGGTGACCGTGCTTACTGTCGAGGCCGGCAAATTACCCTGGGTATCGCTGGCATTGGCCTTCTCCTTCGCCGCCTACGGCTTCTTCCGCAAGACGCTGCCGATCGGGCCGAGCCAGGGCTTTCTGCTCGAAGTTCTTTTGCTGTCGGTGCCGGCGCTTTGCTACATTGCCTACCTGATCGCCGCGGGACAGGACCATTTCATCTCCAGCACCGGCGCCGACACCGCGCTGCTGATCGGCTGCGGCCCGGTGACCGCGGTGCCGCTTCTGCTCTTTGCCTTCGGCGCCAGGCTTTTGCGCCTCTCCACCATCGGCATCATGCAATATATCGCGCCGACGATGGTGTTCCTGATCGCCGTCCTGATCTTCGATGAGCCGTTCGGCACCACGCAGGCCATAGCTTTCGCCCTTATCTGGACTGCGCTGGCCATGTACAGCTGGTCGATGTTCAGAGGGCGCGAGGTTCGCCAGGCGGGTCCCGCGACGAGGTGAGGGCGGCAAATGTACCAGCTTTATATCGGCAACAAGAACTATTCGTCCTGGTCGCTGCGGCCTTGGCTGCTGATGCGGACCCTCGACATTCGCTTCGAGGAGCGGCTGACGCCGTTCCCGACCGGTTCAAGTTTCAGCCTCTTCCGGTCATTCTCGCCGAATGGCCGCGTGCCCTGCCTGGTCGACGATGGCTGGGCGGTGTGGGATTCGCTCTCGATCGTCGAATATCTGGCAGAGCGTCATCGAGGCGTCTGGCCGGCCGATGCGAAAGCGCGCGCATGGGCGCGCTCCGCCGCCGCCGAAATGCATTCGAGCTTTACCGCGCTGCGCAATGACTGCCCGATGAGCTGTGGCGTGCGCGTCAAGCTGGCATCGATGTCCGATGCGCTGAAGAACGATCTCTTCCGCCTGGGCGACTTGTGGAACGACGGCCTTGCGCGCTTCGGCGGACCGTTCCTAGCCGGAGACCACTTCACCGCGGTCGATGCTTTCTTCGCTCCGGTCGTTTTCCGGGCACAGTCCTATGGACTGGCATTCGAGGGCGCCGCCGCTGCTTATCCCAAGCGGTTGCTCGATCTGCCTGCCATGCGCGAATGGTATGCGGCCGGTCTCGCCGAGACATGGCGCGAGCCGGACCATGAGGCGGAAGTCCGCGCGGCCGGTACTGTCGTCGAGGATCTGCGCGCGAGCGCATAAGACGCTAAATCCGGCCCAGCCGTCGCACGACCATGTAGACGATCCCGGCGACGACGACCGCTATCACCGTCACCACCCAGAAGCCGAGCGCCGTGTCGACCAGCGGGAGCCCGCCGACATTCATGCCGAACAGGCCGGAGATGATGGTCATCGGCAGCAGCACCGCGGTCATGACGGAAGGATGTAGAGCAGCTGGTTCGACCGCTCGGTCAGCTTCGCCATTGACTCGTCCTGCAGCTGCTCGCCGTCATGATGCAGCGGATGCGCGCGGCCTTGCCGCCATATCGCCGATCGCTTCCGTTAGGATAAGCCTCCACGTCTGAGCGAGCCGCTGCCGCTCAGACCAGATAAGATGGGCCGCCCATGAAAGGGAAAGCCCGCCCCTGGCAATCTGGGACGGGCTGGCCTTCGCTAGCAGCCTTCGGTGGTCTTTTTCATCTGGCCAGGCGCGGCCGTTTTCGCATCGGTATCCTGCTGTCCGGGAGCTGCCTGCTTCGCGCTGCCGGTCTGCTGGCCAGGCGCGCAGTCCTTTGCCGAATTGGTCGCGCCCGTGGTGGTCGAGTCGGTGTCCTGTGTGCTGGGTGTCGTTGTCGTGGTGGTCGTCGTCGTGGACGATCCGCTGGTGGTGCTGCTGGATTGCGCCATCGCAAGGCCGGCGGACATGGCCACAATGGCTGAAGCGAGAAGAAGCCGTTTCATTCATCATCTCCTGGAAGCGGCAATGTCCCTTCTGTTATGAAACAGCGAAAGGAAGCGGCGGTTCCCTTGGCTGTAGCCGGTGGTGACCAGGAAGGAGCCGGTGCTCTACCGGACGAGGCCGAGCGTGACCTGAGCGCCGGCAGGCGCCTGCGCGAAGGCAAGTCCAGCCCGCGGCTGGCGCCAGTGATAAAAGCATCGAGACTGAACAGTCCTACTCCTGCTGTCCCGCCAACGCCGCCTGAACGGCCGCCATTCCGGGATCGCGACCCTTGAGCAGATCGTCGATCGACCATGGCGCGGCAATGTCGGGCTCCAGCGTCTTGAGCGCAACCGGCTTGCGGCCCTTGCCTTTGTCGATGGTGGCGACAAGCACGGGCGTCGTGCCCATGGCGGAACTCGGTTGCGCCATGCCGACGAAACAATCGGCGTAGGCCTTGCAGCCGTTTTGAAGGTCATAGCGCTGCGTCGCGGACTGCAGCACGACGCCCGAATGCGGCAGCGTCACCTGCTGCTGATCGGCGAAGAACATCATGCGGTCGCCGGGCGCTTCGCCGACCAGTGTGACCCTGTCCCCGCCAGCCTGCTTGAGATAGGCGACGTCGACAATTCCCGCCGAAAAGGTAATCGGGCTTTCCAGCACGAACAGCCGTCCCGGTGGGCTGACGCGGGACGGCCAGGAACTGAGGACATCGCGGGTCAGCATCAAGTTGCCGCCGGTGTTGAAGCGCATGTCGAGGACGAGGTTCTTGCGGCCGAGGCGGACCCGGGCGGCTTCGACCTCAGCCAGGAAATCGGCGATCTTCCCGGTCTTGCCGTCGACGTTGCGCCTGATCTCGGCGACGACGCCATCGAGTTCGGGCGCATCGCGCCAGCGGAAAGGCTGTTCCTGATCCTGCAGCGGCCAGGGCGCGCGGCCCTTGGGAAAAATCTTCACCCAGTCGCGGCGCTGCGGCTTCGGGGCGAGCTTGCGGTCGATGATGCGGCCGTCGGGCGTCTGGAAGCGAAAGGTCGCGTCGCCGGCGGCATTGGCGAGCCCGAGCGCATGCAGCAGATCGGGCCGGACGATCGCGTCGGTCGCCTCGATGTCGCGCCATGCCGCCACGCCGCCATGCAGGCTGCGCAGCGCCGAGGAGACTTCAGCAGCCGGATGGCCGTCGATGCCGGCGAGCCGACTGCCCAGCAGATCGCCGTTTTGGGGACTGGCCGCTATGACGTAGAAGGCGCCGTCGATCGGCAGCAAAGACATCGCCACACCGTTGGCGCGCGGCAGCTTGCAGGTCGTGTGACCATTGTCGGCCAGTGCCGCGATCTGGCAGAGATCGACAGCGAAGACGGTCGCGTCGGTCGGACCTGCCGCGGTTTCGAGCGCCTGCAGCCGCGATGCCGCTTCCACGCGGGCGGCGCTGGAAAAAGACTTGTCGACCTCGAGAAAGTCATGGCGGAAGACTTTCAGATCCTCGACCTGTGCGTCATGCGAGGTGGCCCCGTCCGGACTTTGCGCGGTCGCGTGGCCGAGCGCCAACAGGCTGAGCAGGGGCAAGGCGAGCAGCCGGGCAAAGGTCATGGCTTCCCTCTTCGATCGCGATCCGGCCCGCTGCCGATAAAGCTGAGGAATAGGGCAGCTTCGCACGTCGCTGCGTTCACATCTTTGCGAGCGGGCTGGAGTGGCGTCCCGCTCGGAGGCTGCGGTTCCGCCGGGACAGGAACGGGGCCTGACCGTCAAAAGGCGGTCCGCCGCGCGGGCCGGGTTCACCCCGTTAAAGCCTTGTCATCATTGGCCGGCGCGGCGCGGCCGGTCACTCTCACGCGATGGGGGCACGGTCCCCGAACAGCTCGCCCGGGCGTGCATTTTTGAGTGTGGTCTTCGACCTAACCCATTCAATTCTTACGGGAATTTAATGTCGCGCACAATTGCATGGCCGGGTTCCGGCGTTATGTTCCCGGCCGGATTGCGTCTTGGGCCAGTGACGCTGGCCAAGGACGTGGTCGACCTGGCCGCATGCGGTTCGATGGATAGGTGACAAAGTGGACGACGAAGTCGCCAGCCGGCTACAGCCGCTCCGTGAGCCGATGACGGACATAAAGCCGGTGGTCGTGCGTCGCCGGCGCCGCGGCTGGATGGTCGCGCTGCTGCTGGTCGCGGCTGGAGCGGGCGTCGCCTTCTGGCTCCATCCAGCACCGGTGCAGCAGCAAGGCGCGCGCGGCGGCGGACGCTTCCGGGGCGGCGATCTCGGCGCGCAGCCGGTCGCAGTCGCCTCGGTGACGCAGGCCGACATCCCGATCACGCTGGAGGCGCTGGGCACGGTGACCTCGCTGTCGACGGTGACCGTGCGCCCGCAGGTCAGCGGGCAGATCACCGCGATCGCCTTCACCGAAGGGGAAATGGTGAAGAAGGGCGATTTTCTTGCCCAGGTCGACGACCGCACTCTCCAAGCCTCGCTGCATCAATTGCAGGGCCAATTGAAGCACGACCAAGCGCTGCTGACCGATGCCAGGCTCGACCTCGACCGCGATCTGAAGCTGACCTCCAACGCCATCACGCAGCAGGCGGTCGACCTGCAGCGCGCGACCGTGCAATCCGACGAGGGCACGGTCATGTCCGACCAGGCGCAGATCGAGGCCGTCGAGGTCAATATCGCCAACAGCCATATCGTTGCACCTGCCGACGGCCGCATCGGCCTCAGGCTGGTCGATCAGGGCAATTACGTCACGCCTTCCGACAGCACCGGCATTGCGGTGATCACCGAGATGCAGCCGATTTCGGTGCTGTTCTCGCTGCCCGAAGACACCCTCGCCGAAGTGCTGGAACAGACGCATGGCAATGCCGGGCTCAAGGCCACCTTGTTCGACCGCAACGACACCAAGCAGATCGCCGAAGGCACGCTGCAGACGATCGACAACCAGATCGATCCGACCACCGGCACCGTGAAGCTGCGCGCCGTGTTTGCTAACGCCGACGGCGGGCTTTATCCCAACCAGTTCGTCAACGTGCATCTCCTGGTGCGCGCGCTGACCGGCGTGACGGTGCTGCCCAACGCCGCCATCCAGCACGGCGCTCCAGGCACTTTCGTCTATCAGCTCAACGACGACAGCACTGTCTCGGTGAAGACCGTTTCCCTTGGCCCCGGCGACGCGTCGGTCACGCAATTGCTGTCGGGCCTTCCGCCGGGCGCCAAGGTGGTCGTCGATGGCGTCGACCGGCTGAAGGACGGCGCCAAGGTGACCGTGCCTGACAACAGCGCCGCGCCGACCGCCGGCGCTGGATCTCCCGCGCAGCCGCAAGCGGAGGGTAGGGGCAGCGGGGCCGCCGCGACCAGCAATACGTCTGCCGTCAACCCCGGCAACGCGCCCGCGATCTCGAGCAGCCAGGGCCAAGGCTCGGC
>NZ_RZSN01000051.1:0-33120 GCF_003997315.1 Mesorhizobium sp. M1A.F.Ca.IN.020.04.1.1 | reverse complement strand
TCTCGCCCCAATGCACCGGGGCGCTGCGGTCGAGCGGCACGTCGAGGTCCTCGCCGAGCGCAGCGCCAAGTGCCGTCTCGTAGCCGCGCTCGACGCTGATCTGCTCCAGCACCGAGGGGAAGAGAGCGCCGCTCGCGGCGTTGAGTATCTTGGCCAGCGTGCGCGCTTCCGTCTCGATGCGCTGCAATTCGGCCGTGGCATCCTGCAGAGGCGGACGGGCAGCACTTTCGGCGGCGCGCGCTTCGGCGACCGCCTGCTCGGCGGCGATGGCGCCTAGCTCGCTCTCTTCCAGCCGGGCAAGCGCGTCCTCGACCAGCAGCCGCTTCTCGGCGGGATCGGGCAGGCCGGAAATGCGCGCCACAATATCGGAGAGCTCGCGATCGACCTCGGCAAGCTGGCGAGCGAAGCGGTCGCGGCGCTCGGCGGTCTCGCGCAAAGTGCGCTCGATCTGGTGGCGCGAGGCGGCCGCCTCGGCGCGTTCGGCCGTCAGCGCGGCAAGCCTGGCTTCGCTCTGCGAGAGCGTCGCGCCGGCCTGCTCGAAGGCGGCGCGGGTGGTGGCTTCGCGCTCGGCAGCACCTGCATTGTCCGAATTGAGCTCGGCTTCCTCGGCGCGGAGACGCTCGAGAATGTCGGCATTGTCGCGCACCATCCGCTCCTCGCGGGCGATGTCTGCATCGAGCTGTTGCAGGCGCCGCTCCAGCTCCGCCTGGCGCGAGCGGATGCGGCCGGCCTCTTCTTCGATCTGCGTCTTGGCGATCGACAGGCGCTGAAAGGCCGCCGCCGCGGCGGCTTCGGCGTCGCGCAGGTCGGGCAGGCGGTGGGCGGCGATGCCCTGCTCCCTCGCAGCGGCCATCTGGGCTGCGGCGCGGTCACCGACCAGCGTGGTCGCAACGGCAAGCGCCGAACGCGCTTCGCCTTCCTGGGTTTTGGCCAGTGTCCAGCGCAGATGCAGAAGCGTCGCCTCGGCCTTGCGGATGTCGGCCGACAGGTTCTTGAAGCGCGAAGCCTGGCGCGCCTGGCGCTTCAGGCTGTCGATCTGGCTTTCCAGCTCGCCGACGACATCGTCAAGCCGTTCGAGGTTCTGTTCGGCCGCCTTCAGCCGAAGCTCGGCCTCGTGCCGGCGCGTGTGCAGGCCGGAGATACCGGCGGCTTCTTCGAGCAGCGCCCGGCGCGCCTGAGGCTTGGCCTGGATCAGCTCGCCGATGCGGCCCTGGCCGACCATGGACGGCGAGCGCGCGCCGGTCGACTGGTCGGCGAAGAGCAGTTGCACGTCCTTGGCACGCGCTTCCTTGCCGTTGATGCGGTAGAGCGAGCCCGCCTCGCGCTCGATGCGGCGCGACACCTGCAATTCATCGGCGTCGTTGAAGGCGGCGGGTGCCGTGCGGTCCGAATTGTCGAGGAAGAGCGTGACTTCGGCGGTGTTGCGCGCCGGCCGCGCGCCGGAGCCGGAAAAGATCACGTCGTCCATGCCGGACGCGCGCATGTTCTTGTAGGAGCTTTCGCCCATCACCCAGCGCAGCGCCTCGACAAGGTTGGACTTGCCGCAGCCGTTCGGCCCGACAATGCCGGTCAGCCCGCGTTCGATGACGAACTCGCCGGGCTCGACGAAGGACTTGAAACCGAGGAGGCGAAGGCGCGAAAACTTCATTCGCGCCGCTCCGCAAAGACCAATATGCCGAAGCCAAGCAGCTTCGGCGCGGCCTGGACGTCAGAGCAGAGGGTCGATGATGGCCGACATTTCCTCAATCGACATCGCCCCTTTGTAGGTCTTTCCGTTGATGAAGAAGGTCGGCGTCGAGTCGACCTTGAACTCGTCCGCTCCGCGTTTCTGGACTGCTCTCACATCGTCCAGAAGCTTCTGGTCCGTCAAGCAGGCCTCAAATGACTCCTGTGTAAAACCGGCGAGCTTGGAAATCTGCAGCAGCGCTTCCTTGGTGTTGCTGACGCCGACCCAGCTCGGCTGCTGCTTGAACAACACGTCCACCATGGCGAAATAGTTGTCCTTGGCGCAGCGCGCCAGCATGAAGCCGGCCTCGGCGCTCGGGTCGAAGGGGAATTCGCGCAGGATATAGCGCACCTTGCCCGTGTCGATGTATTTCGACTTCAGCTCAGGGAAGGTTGTGTCGTTGAAATGCGCGCAATGCGGGCAGGTCATCGAGGCATATTCGACGATGGTGACCTTGGCGTCGTCCTTGCCGAGCTGCTTGTCGGGCAAAGCGCCGGGCTTGAGCAGTTCCGCCATGTCGACGGTGCCCTGCGCTTCCGGCACCTGAGCGGCCGCGGGCGTGGCAGGCTTGGCTGGCGTCGACGGATTGGCGGGCTTCACATCGGCCGCCTTTGCCTCTTCACCCGAGTCGCTGCACGCGGCAAGCAGCGCCACTGCCGGAACGGCGGCCAGCGTGGTCAGAAGGTTTCTGCGAGACAAAGAGCGGTTCATGCGAATCACCTGATATCGGTTGGATTTTGCAATGCAAGGGCTAGAAAAGGCGAGAGTTGGCGCGAATTAAGGCATCGGCATCCCCAATCCAATCGCCAAATTTTTCGGGCGCGATCACGAATATGCGATATTGACGACAATTTTGCAGCGCGCTCCACGACTTTTCCCGAAACCGCCGGAACTTTCGGGAGACATGCTCAGGGCTTTTTTTGTCCGAGGATGGTCGCGCCGAGCCGCTCGAGCGAAGCGCGCAAGCCATCATCCTCGATCTTGCCGACCGTTCGCGCCAGCTTCGATTTCTCGGCCTCGCTGAGCGGCCTCGGTTGTGGTTTCGGCCGCGCTTTCGCCGAAAGGACCGGCTTCTGCAGGATCTTGATGCGGCCTATGGCGTTGAAACCCAGGAAGGCGTTGACGCGGTTGATGACCTCGCCCGCCTCATGCTGAAGATGCAGCGCCGCCATGCCTTCGCAGGCAATGATCAGCACCGCCGGCTCGAACGGATCGTCCTCATGCAGGCGGCGCGGCCACTGGATCTTTTCCGGGCGCGAGTGGCTGGCCAGGCGCGGCCCGGCGATCTCTTCCCAGGACTGCACCAGTCCGATCGAGATGCCGGCGCGCTTCTTCAGGACAGGATCGAGGATCTCGGTCGCGAGATCGCTCACCGGAACGGGATTGCCGAAGGGCCTTTTCCCTGCCATGTGCGTTCTCCGATCCTAACTCACCCGATCAATGGCACCGCAAGACCAGACCCGCAAGGCCGCAGCCGAGAAGTGCGTATCCGGAGATAGCAGCATCGCCGTCCGCCTGCTTGCCTGGTACGACGCGCATCACCGCAACCTGCCCTGGCGCGTGACGCCGAGTGCGTTCTCGCGTGGGACAAAACCCGACCCTTATCGCGTCTGGCTCTCCGAGGTCATGCTGCAGCAGACCACGGTCGAGGCGGTGAAAGCCTATTTCCGGACGTTTGTCGAGAAATGGCCGACCGTCGAGGCGCTGGCGGCAGCGCCGGCCGAGGACGTCATGAAGGCCTGGGCCGGGCTCGGTTATTACTCGAGGGCACGCAATCTCAAAGCCTGCGCCGATCTCGTGGCGCAGCGGGGCGGCCGCTTTCCCGACACCGAGGCGGGATTGAAGGAATTGCCGGGCATCGGCGCCTACACGGCGGCCGCCATCGCGGCGATCGCCTTCGACCGGCCTGCCGCCGTTGTCGACGGCAATGTCGAGCGTGTCATTTCGCGGCTCTATTCGGTGGAGACGCCGCTCAGCGAGGCCAAGCCGGAAATCCGAGCGCTGGTCGAGAAGCTCGTGCCACGTGCAAGGCCCGGCGATTTCGCCCAGGCGATGATGGATCTCGGCGCAACGATCTGCACGCCGCGGCGGCCGCGCTGCATGCTGTGCCCGCTGCGCGAGGATTGCAGCGCGATCCTGTCAGGCGATCCGGAGCGCTTTCCAGTCCGCCTGCCCAAGGGCGACAAGCCGCTCAGGCGCGGTGCTGCCTTTGTCGCTCAACGCGATGACGGCGCCATCCTGCTGCGCAAACGGCCGGACAAGGGGCTGCTCGGCGGCATGACCGAGGTGCCGACCACGGCGTGGACGGCGCGGGCCGACGGCGCTACGACGGCGGACGCAGCGCCCATTTCGGCCGACTGGCGGCGCGCCGGGCGGATCGGCCATGTCTTCACCCATTTCGCGCTCGAACTCGACGTCTTCCATGCCCACATCAGGGGTGATGCGCCCAACGGGCATTTCTGGTCGCTAGCCCACGAAATTCCCGGGGAAGCGCTGCCCACCGTCATGAAAAAGGTAATCGAGGCAGCGATACCGGGCGCAACCAAAAAGCAAGCCCCGCTGCGCCCGCGTTGAAAGGACCGCAATGACTGACATCCGCCACATCGTGTTCGATATCGGCAAGGTGCTGATCCACTACGATCCGGACCTTCCGTTCAGCCGGCTGATCCCGGATGCCGAGGAGCGGAAATGGTTCTTCGACAATGTCTGCACCAGCGCCTGGAACATCGAGCAGGATCGCGGCCGCACCTGGCAAGACGCCGAGGCGCTGCTGATCGCCGAACACCCCGATCATGCCGAGAACATCCGCAACTTCCGTCGCTGCTGGCACGAGATGGTGCCGCATGCCTATGACGACAGCGTCGCCATCATGGTCGGCCTTATCGACAGGGGCCGCGATGTGACCATGCTGACCAATTTCGCCGCCGACACATTCGCCGAAGCCCGCCGGCGCTTCGACTTTCTCAATCGGCCGCGCGGCGTCACGGTCTCGGGCGAGATCGGCCTGATCAAGCCGGACCAAGCCATCTACGACCGTCACGTCGCATCCTTCGACCTGGAGCCGGCCGCCACACTCTTCATCGACGACAGCCAGAAGAATGTCGACGGCGCCAAGGCCGCCGGCTGGCAGGCGGTGCTGTTCACCGATGCCAAGGCGCTTCAAGCGGATCTTGAACGGCTCGGGATTGCGGCCTGAACTGAATCACTTGCGGCAATCGGTTGAGCTTTCGATTCAAGCGGATCAGCCGCCTGCCCGCTCCATTCCGAGGCGGGCGATGCGGCGCAATTCGTCGATCGGGGTGAGGCCGCCGCTGCGCTCATAGTGCCAGAAGGTCCAGCCGTTGCAGGCGTCCAAACCCTGCACCTCGGCGCCGATCTTGTGGATCGAGCCGGCGCTGTCGCCGATGGCCAGCGTGCCGTCGGCGCGCACCTTGGCCGCCCAGCGCTTCTTGGCGTCGTAAAGTGTGGCGCCCGGCGCCACCAGGCCGGTGTCGATCAGGCTTATGAAGGCGACGCGCGGCTCGGCGCGCTTGCCGGACAGCACGGTGAGGTCGGCCTCATCCAGCGGGCGCACGGCGGCGATGCGCTCATTGGCGGCATCGATGTAGGATTGCTCGCGCTCGATGCCGACGAAGTGACGGCCGAGGCGCTTGGCGACCGCACCCGTGGTGCCCGAGCCGAAGAAGGGATCGAGCACGACATCGCCCGGCTTGGTCGAGGCCATCATGATGCGGGCCAGCAGCGCTTCCGGCTTCTGCGTGGGATGCAGCTTGTTGCCGTTCTCGTCTTTCAGGCGCTCGGCGCCGGTGCAGATCGGGAACAGCCAGTCCGAGCGCATCTGCAAATCGTCATTCGAGGCCTTCAGCGCTTCGTAGTTGAAGGTGTAGCCCTTGGACTTCTGGTCGCGCGAGGCCCAGATCATCGTCTCATGGGCGTTCTGGAAGCGGCGGCCGCGGAAATTCGGCATCGGGTTGGTCTTGCGCCAGACGACGTCGTTCAGGATCCAGAAGCCGAGATCCTGCATCCTGGCACCGACGCGGAAGATGTTGTGGTAGGAGCCAATCACCCAGATCGTGCCATTGGGCTTCAGCACGCGTCGCGCGGCAAGCAGCCAGGCGCGGGTGAAGGCGTCATAGGCCTCAAAACTCTCGAACCGGTCCCAGTCGTCGTCGACGGCGTCCACCTTGGACTGGTCGGGCCGATGCAGGTCGCCGTCGAGTTGCAGGTTGTAAGGCGGATCGGCGAAGATAACGTCGATCGACTTTTCGGGCAGCCTGTCGAGGGCGGCGACGCAGTCGCCTTTGAGGATCGTGTCCAGCCATTCGGACTGCTGGGGAGCGTGGGAAAGCTCGTCGAGAAGACGCACGGCAGACATCAAAACACCCAAAGCACGCGTTACGATCTACTGGCCGTTATGGTTACCGATCAGCGTAAACATTCGGTGAAGGTCGGGCGAGAGCCTGCGCCACTGATTTGCGAACATCGGCCCATTGGTGTATGCCGCGCCGCTTGGGCCAGTCAGGCCATTTTCCTCCCAGCTTCGGATTGCCATGCCCCAGCCAGACCTTGTCATCTTTGATTGCGACGGCGTGCTCGTCGATTCCGAAATCATCGCCGCGCGCGTCGAGGCCGAGCTTCTGACATCGGCCGGATACGAGATTTCGCCGGAGGAGCTTGCCGAGACCTATGCCGGACTGACCTTCAAGGACATCCTGATGCGGGTCGAGGAGAAATCTCACCTTCCTTTTCAGGCCTCGCTGATCGACCGCGCCGAGGAACTCGTCGATCGCAAGCTGCGCAGCGACGTGCGCATCATTGACGGCGCACGCGAGGCGGTGGCGGCGGTGACCACGCCGCGCGCCGTCTGCTCCAATTCGCGCACCGAGCGGATCGAGTTCATGCTTGAAAAGGTGCGCCTGCTGCCCTTCTTCGCCGGCCGCATCTTTTCGGGGCTCGACATCCCCAGCAAGAAGACCAAGCCGGCACCGGACGTGTTCCTCTATGCCGCCGAACAGCTCGGCGCCAATCCGAAGAACACTTTCGTCATCGAGGATTCGGTGCACGGCGTCACCGGCGCCAGGACGGCGGGCATGCGCGTCATCGGCTTCACCGGCGCGGGGCACAGCTATCCCGGCCATGCCGACACGCTGACCGAAGCGGGCGCCGAAACCGTCATCCGCCGTTTGGCGGAACTCGGCAGCACGATTGCGGCATTGTCGGAGTGGTCGGACGACGCTTAACCGCGGAAGCGCGATTGGCGGCGAACCAGATCAGTTTGTCGCCGCCGCGGCGACGCGCTTCTTCCTCTTGGCCTTGGACTTGTCCGTCGCTGCCGGCGCGTTCTCGTCATAGCCGGCATAGGCTTGGTAGTCGCGGGCGGTCGGCTCCGGCACTACGACGTTGGTGTCGGTGAAGACGAACTGCGTCGCGGCAGACGGATCGGTGACCTGCACCTGATACTGATGAAGCTGCGAATAGAGCACGTCAGGCCCATGTTGGACCGCGATGCGGATCGGCATCGTCACGGTACCGGGCGTGAACAGCGGTCCCGGCACGACCTTGCCGGCCACCGCGATCTTCATCGTCAGCTGGCCGTTTTCGTGAGTGCAGTCGCGCGTCACGTCGGTGATCGAGGCCTGGTAAATGATCTTGGCGGGATCGCGATTGGGGTCGACGGGTTGACCGTTCGGTCCGGTCTGTGCGGCTGCGGCTGCCTCGGCTTCAGCGTCCGCCGCGGCATCGACTTTCTTTTTCTTCGTCTTGGCGGCGGCGCCCTTAGCATAGGTATTGAAGAAGGCGGTGCCGTCGCGCAGCGTCACTTTCGGGCAGTAGGCGCGCAACTGGCTGGCAAGCACCTTGGGGTCCTGCGGCGGTGGCGGCGCGGTCGGGTCCTTCTTGCTGAAGCCGAAGTTCAAAATGCCATTGTCGCTCGATTGGCAGCCTGCGGCGGCAAGCATAAAGCCGGTGAGCGCCAGACCCGCGACAACACGGCGGTTGACCGAATAAAACCTCATGAACTGCACTTCCCTCTCACAAAGCCGGTGACGTATATCAACGCCGCGGCGAAAATGCGACTGGAGCCGGCTCGGAAAATTAACCAATTTGCCGTGGATGACGCGGCCGGCAGCAATGGGTTCTTGACGATGCAATATGTGAGTACCCGCGGGGATGCGCCCGTGCTTGGATTTTCGGACGCGGTGCTGGCCGGACTGGCGCGCGACGGCGGGCTTTACCTGCCGCGCGAATGGCCGCAGTTCTCGTCCGCCGATATTCGCGCCATGCGCGGCCTCGCCTACCCCGATCTTGCCATCCGCGTCTTGACACCCTTCCTCGGCGGCGAGATCGCCGCACCCGTCTTCGAACGGCTGGTGCGTGAAGCCTACGCGACTTTCCGGCACGATGCGGTCTGCCCGCTGGTGCAGACGGGCAAAAACACCTTCATCCTCGAGCTCTTCCACGGCCCGACGCTGGCCTTCAAGGACGTGGCGATGCAGCTGCTCGCGCGGCTGATGGACCATGTGCTGGCCGAACGGGGCAACCGCGCGACCATCGTCGGCGCCACCTCCGGCGACACCGGAGGGGCGGCAATAGACGCCTTCGCCGGCCGCGACCGCACCGATATCTTCATCCTTTTCCCCAACGGCAAGGTCTCGCCGGTGCAGCAGCGGCAGATGACGACGTCGAGCGCCGCGAACGTGCACGCGCTGTCGATCGAAGGCAATTTCGACGATTGCCAGGGCCTGGTGAAGGATATGTTCAACGACCACGGCTTCCGCGACAGGGTGTCGCTGTCGGGTGTCAATTCGATCAACTGGGCCCGCATCATGGCCCAGATCGTCTATTACTTCTCCTCGGCGCTGTCGCTGGGCGCGCCCGACCGGCCGGTGTCATTCACCGTGCCGACCGGCAATTTCGGCGATATTTTCGCCGGTTATGCCGCCAAGCGAATGGGACTGCCGGTCGAGCGGCTGATCATCGCCACCAACGACAACGACATATTGGCGCGCACGCTTGCAAGCGGCGAATACCGCACCAAGGGCGTGTTCGCCACCACCTCGCCGTCGATGGACATCCAGGTGTCCTCGAACTTCGAGCGCCTGCTGTTCGAGGCGGCGGGCCGGGATGCCGCGACGGTCAGGCGCTACATGAACGGGCTGAAGCAGTCCGGCGCCTTCACCGTCGAAGCGGGCGAAATGGCGAGGATCCGTACAGAGTTCGACGCCGGCCGCGCCAGCGTCGACGAGGTCGCGGCAACCATTCGCCAGACGCTTGCAGCGAGCAGCTATATGCTCGATCCGCACACGGCCGCCGCCATGCACGTAGCGGCCGGCCAAATGTCGGGCGCCGTGCCCATGGTGGTTCTCGGCACCGCGCATCCGGCCAAATTCCCGGCGGCGGTCGAGGCCGCCAGCGGCGTTACGCCAGCGCTGCCCGCTTGGCTCGCCGGCTTGATGACAGCCGACGAAAAGTACACCATACTTCCATCCGAGCTGAAAATGGTGGAAGAATACGTGAGCCGCCACACGCGGGCGGCCCGTTAGGGAGTAGTTGCCATATGGGTGTTGAGGTAAGCCGTCTGTCGAACGGCCTGACGGTCGCCACCGAAACCCTTCCAAGCCTCGAATCCGTTGCCCTTGGCGCCTGGGTCAAGTCGGGCGCACGCAATGAACGCGACGAAGAGCACGGCATGGCCCATCTGCTCGAACACATGGCTTTCAAGGGAACGAAACGGCGCAGCGCCTTCGAGATCGCCTCGGAAATCGAGAATGTCGGCGGCGAGATCAACGCGGCCACCAGCGTCGAGACGACCTCCTACTACGCCAGGGTGCTTTCCGCCGACGTGCCGCTCGCGGTCGACATCCTGGCCGACATCCTGCAGGAATCGGAGTTCGATCCGGAGGAACTGGAGCGCGAGCAGCATGTGATCCTGCAGGAGATCGGCGCCGCGCACGACACACCCGACGACATCGTCTTCGACCGTTTCACCGAAACCGCCTTCCGCCACCAGACCATCGGCCGCTCGATCCTCGGCACGCCGGAGACGGTCAAATCCTTCACCTCCAGGCAGCTGCACGATTTCATCGAACGGCAATATGGCGCCGAGCGCATGGTGATCGTGGCCGCCGGCGACATCAAGCACGACAATTTCGTGCGCGAGGTGGAAAGACAGCTTGGCGGCTTCCGCGCCAAGGCCACCAGCAACATCCCGCAATATGCGCAGTATGTCGGCGGCGACTTCCGCGAGGACCGCGACCTGATGGATGCGCAGATCGTGCTCGGCTTCGAGGGCCGCGCCTACCATGTGCGCGACTTCTACGCCTCGCAGGTGCTGTCGATGATCCTCGGCGGCGGCATGTCGTCGAGGCTGTTCCAGGAAGTGCGCGAGAAGCGCGGCCTGTGCTATTCGGTCTATGCCTTCCACTGGGGCTTTTCCGACACCGGCATTTTCGGTGTGCATGCGGCGACCGGACAGAGTGATATCGCCAAGCTGGTGCCGGTCATCATCGACGAATTGCAGAAGGCCGGGGAAAGCATCCAGCAGGATGAGCTCGACCGCGCACGCGCGCAATATCGGGCCGGCCTCATCATGTCGGCCGAAAGCCCGGCAAGCCGCGCCTCGCAGATCGCCAGGCAGTTGCTGCTGTTCGGGCGGCCGATCGCCAAGGAGGAGTTGATGGAGCGGCTGGCGGCGCTGACGGTCGAGCGGCTGACCGATCTCTCCTCGCGGCTGTTCTCGACCAAGCCGACGCTGACGGCGGTCGGCCCCGTGGGGACGCTGGCGCCCTACGAGGCGATCCTCGAATCGCTTGCGGGCCCGCAGACGACGGCTCGCAGGCTCGCCGTCTAACCTTCGTTCCAAAGTCGTGTTCGCGCTTCCTTTCTTTCGCCGCGACCTGCCGGCACTGAAGGGCGAAAAGGTCACGTTGCGCGTGCCTTTGACCAACGACTACCGCGAATGGTCGACGCTGCGCGGCGAAAGCCGCGCCTTTCTGGAGCCATGGGAGCCGCGTTGGCAGCCTGACGAGCTCGACCGCACCGCCTGGCGGCTGCGCATCGGCCGCTACCGCGAGGACTATGCGCAAGGCACGGCCATTGCCTTCTTCATCTTCGAGAAGTCGAGCGGCAAGCTCGCCGGCGGCATCACGCTCGGCAACATCCGCCACGGTGTCGCGCAAAGCGGCCACATCGGCTACTGGATCGGCGAGCGCTTCGGCGGCCGTGGACTGATGACCGACGCGGTCAAGGTGGTGTCGCGTTTTGCCTTCGATACGCTGCGGTTGCACCGGATCGAGGCTGCCTGTATTCCCGACAACGCACGGTCGATCCGCGTGCTTGAAAAAGCCGGATTCCGGCGCGAAGGACTTCTCAGATCCTATCTCCGGATCAACGGAATCTGGCAGGATCACTACCTCTACGCCCGGATCGCGGACGATCCGCCGGGTGATGGAACGAAGGGCTGATATGTGACGACTTTTTCGCGAATCGCGTCGCTGTTCGCCCTCATCCTGGCGCTCTTCGTCACGCTTTCAGCGGTTGCGCCGGCATTGGCCGTCGAGCCGATCAAGATTGCCCGCGACGACAAGGCGCTCGACCTTTCGGGCGCCGTCGAGATCTACCGGAACCAGGGCGAGAATTTCCAGGTCTCGACCGCGCCCGGCCCCGACGGCATCGTGCGGCGCATCGAGGTCGAGGCCAATGACGCGCGCTCGACCGGCGACTGGGCGGTGTTCGCGCTCGCCAACACCACCGACCAGCAGCTCGATAGGCTGATCGTCGCGCCGCATTTCCGCCTGGTGAATTCCGGTATCTTCTGGCCCGATCTCGGCTCGACGCGCATCGCGGCGATCACGCCCAGCGAAGGCTTCGCGCTCGACCGCCAGACCAGCCCCGACGCCGATGTGTTCCGAGTGACGCTCAACCCCGGAACGGTCGTCACCTTCATCGCCGAGCTCGCCTCACCCAAGCTGCCGCAGGTCTATCTGTGGGACCCGGAATCCTACAAGGACTCGGTCAATTCCTACACGCTGTTCCGCGGCATCGTCATCGGCATCGCCGGCCTCTTGGCGCTGTTCCTGACCATCCTGTTCGTCGTCAAGGGAACCTCGATGTTCCCGGCCACCGCCGCGCTTGCCTGGGCGGTGCTCGCCTATATCTGCGTCGATTTCGGCTTCCTCAACAAGGTCATCGAAATCTCGCCCGGCAACGAGCAGATGTGGCGGGCCGGTACCGAGGTGGCGCTGGCGGGTACCTTCGTGGTGTTCCTGTTCGCCTATCTCAACCTCAACCGATGGCACGGCCATTTCAGCTATGGCGCGCTGGTCTGGATCCTCGGGCTGCTGCTGATTGCCGGCGTGGCCATCGTCGATCCGGCGGTCGCCGCCGGCATCGCCCGCATCTCGTTTGCCGCCACCGCGCTCACCGGCCTCGGCCTCATCATCTTCCTCGGAATTCGCGGCTATGACCGCGCGATCATGCTGGTGCCGAGCTGGGTGATGGTGCTGCTCTGGCTATGCGGCTCGTGGATGGCGATCACCGGCATGCTGGACAACGACATCGCCCAGCCGGCGCTCGGCGGCGGTCTGATCCTGATCATCCTGTTGATCGGCTTCACCGTTATGCAGCACGCTTTTGCCGGCGGCGCGCTGCACCAGGGCCTGTTTTCCGACCTCGAGCGCCAGGCGCTTGCAGTCGCCGGCTCGGGCGACATCGTTTGGGACTGGGACGTGCTGCGCGACCGCGTGGTGACCAAGCCCGACATCAGCCTGCAGCTCGGCCTTGCCCCTAACAGCCTTTCGGGCGCCGCCCGCAACTGGCTGCCGGTGCTGCATGCCGACGACCGCGACACCTTCCGCACAACGCTGGACGTGGTGCTGGAGCACCGCCGCGGCCGCGTGGCCCAGAATTTCCGCCTGCGCGGCGCCGACGGGCATTATCATTGGTTCGCGCTGCGCGCCCGCCCCGTAATCGGGTCGGATGGCGAGGTGATCCGCTGTGTCGGCACCATGGTCGACGTGACCGAGCAGAAGAAATCCGAGGAAAGGCTGCTGCACGACGCCGTGCACGACAACCTGACCGGCCTGCCTAACCGCGAGCTGTTCATGAACCGGCTGGAGGCGATCATCTCGATCGCCCGCACCGAGGACAAGGTGCGCCCGACCGTCTTCGTCATCGACATCGACCGTTTCAAGCAGGTCAATGACGGGCTCGGCATTTCGGCCGGCGACACCATCCTGCTGACCATCGCGCGCCGGCTGCACCGGCTCTTGAAGCCCAAGGATTCGCTGTCGCGCTTTGCCGGCGACCAGTTCGCGCTGATGCTGCTGTCGGAACAGGATCCGGCCCGCATCGCCGCCATGGCCGATGCCATCAAGCATGCGATCAACAATCCGATCACCTTTGCCAAGCGCGAGATCGTGCTCACTGCCTCGATCGGCCTGATCACCTGGACGACGGCGCAAACCTCGTCGGAGGACATGGTCAAGGACGCCGAGCTTGCCATGCATCAGGCCAAGCGTTTCGGCGGCGACAGGATCGAGCCGTTCCGGCCGGCCTTCCGCACCGTCGGCACCGACAGGCTGCAGTTCGAATCCGACCTTCGCCGCGCCATCGAGCGGCGCGAATTCACGCTCGCCTACCAGCCGATCGTGCGGCTGGAGGATGGCAGCGTCGCCGGCTTCGAGGCGCTGCTCAGATGGGATCATCCGCGGCGCGGCATGATCCCGCCGGGAGACTTCATCCCGGTGGCTGAGAATTGCGGCCTGATCGTGCAGCTCGGCCTGTTCGCCATGCAGCAGGCGGCCGAGGATCTGGCGGCCTGGCAGAAGCAGATCGGCGACGCGCCGCTGTCAGTTTCGGTCAACCTCTCCAGCCGGCAGCTCATCCGCCGCGACCTGGTCAGCGACGTGCGCTCCGTCATTGCGCGGGCCAATTTGAAGCCGCGCTGCTTCCGGCTCGAACTCACTGAATCGCTGGTGATGGACAATCCGGAGCAGACCGCGCATGTGCTGACCAAGCTCAAGCAACTCGGCATCGGACTGTCGCTCGACGATTTCGGCACCGGCTATTCATCGCTCTCCTACCTGACGCGCTTCCCCTTCGACACGATCAAGATCGACAAGAGCTTCGTCGACGACGCAACGCCGAAACGTGCGGTGCTGCTCAAGTCCATGGTCAACATGGCCCATGAGCTTGGCCTGTCGGTCGTCGCCGAAGGCATCTCCGACGAGAGCGACGCGCTGGAGCTGCGCCAGATGGGCTGCGAATATGTCCAGAGCTTCATGTTCGGCGCGCCGATGCCCGGCGAACTGGTGCTGAAGACGCTGAGGGAGCAATACCCGCTCACGCAGGCTTAGAGGGCGTTGCTTCGGCGCTTACGAACTGCGGTGACCTTCCAACTCGTCATCACCCTAATCGCTCAGAGCGTCGCCATTCCTCAGAGCTGATGACGAAGCCAAGGCGGGTTCGACCAGTCCCGCAGGTCGGCAAAGGCGTTTAAGCGTGCCCCGCGGCGGCGCTCAAATGGGCGAGATCGATGCCGATCGAGGCAAGGATGCGATCGTATTTGCGCTCGATGTCGGCGTCGAACAGCAGCTCAGGCGTCGCCGGGCAGGTCAGCCAGCCATTCTCGGCGATCTCACTTTCGAGCTGGCCTGCGCCCCAGCCGGAATAGCCGAGCGCCATCAGCGCATGACGCGGCCCGCGACCCGTCGAGATGGCGCGCAGGATGTCGACCGTGGCGGTCAGGCAGATGTCGTCGGAGACGTTGAGCGAGGATTCCACGCGATAGTCGCCGGAATGCAGCACGAAGCCGCGGCTGCGGTCGACGGGCCCGCCATTGCGCACGACGAAATCGCGGGCATGCGCCGGCAAGCGGATTGCTTCCTGCTCGTTCACGATGCCAAGCTGCACCAGAAGGTCCGGGAACAGCATCTGCTGCGTCTGATTGATGATCAGGCCCATGGCGCCCTCGTCGCTGTGGGCGCAGATATAGATGACGGAGCGCGTGAAGCGGTCGTCCTTCATGCCAGGCATGGCAATCAGGAACTGATCGTCGAGAAAGCCGCGTCCGGCCGTCTTCTTTTTGTGACGCAACAAGTCCATGGAGCTGAGGGTAACCCGTTTCCGCGGCGCCGAAAAGATGGTCAGGCTGCCCGATGTCACGCAAATATGATACCTGCAGGAACATGAAATCATTGCGCGGCCAAGAACGGGCGATCAAATCACCGTCATGCGATACCTGAATATTGTGGCGCTCGGCGCCGTCGTCGGCCTGGCAGCGGGGCAGCCGGCCGAGGCATCATCCTCGGCCTGGTACAACAGCGAAGGCGGCAAGGTGCGGCTGGTGACCAGCGGCAAGCCGGACGAGGCGGGCAAGATCCACGGCGTGCTCGACATCGCGCTGAAGCCAGGCTGGAAAACCTATTGGCGCGATCCCGGCGACGCCGGTGTGCCGCCGCAGATCGACATCTCGGCCAGCACCAACATCGCAGATGCAAAGCTGTCGTTTCCGCCGCCGCAGCGCCACGATGACGGCTACGGCAAATGGGCCGGCTATGACCGTCCCGTATCGCTGCCGGTGACCTTCACGCTGTCGGCGCCCGACCAGCCGGCGACGATCGATGCCAACGTCTTTCTCGGCATATGCGAGACGATCTGCATTCCGGTGCAGACGCGGCTCAGCCTCGATCCTGCTTCCGATCCGGACAACGCCACCGACGCGGCGCTGGTGAAGACTGCGCTTGCAACGCTCCCCGGCCCGGCGCGATCTGATTTCGGCATCCGCGTGCTGCCCGGCGATCACGAGACGCTCATCGTCGAGGCGCATTCGCCCGGCGATGCCGAGTCCGTCGACTTTTTCATCGCGGGGGAGCGCGACTATATGTTCGGCGCGCCGGTGCGCAGCGAGAAGGACGGCAAGCTTGTTTTCACCGTGCCGATCCTCGACCGGCCGTCGGCGACGCCCACGGACGGCGGGCTCTACTACACGCTGACATGCCCCGAAGGTGCGGTGGACGGATTGCTGCCTTTCCCTTGAGCCAATTCGTCGTGGAGCCGCAATTGCGGATGGAAAACCGCTGGGCACTTTTCCTGGGATTGCTCTGAACGGTTGCGGAATGCGGCCCGGTTCGATATCGCAGGCACAGATCCTTCCCAATCTCCCAAACGAGGAAACCATGACCATTTCGGTTGGCGAAAAACTGCCCGAAGCGATTTTCAAGGTGATGACCGCCGATGGCGCCAAGCCGATGACCAGCGCCGAGATTTTCGCCGGCAAGAAGGTGGTGCTGTTCGGCGTTCCCGGCGCCTTCACGCCAACCTGCAGCAACAACCATCTGCCGGGCTATCTCGAGAACCACGACGCCATCGTGGCGCGCGGCGTCGACACTATCGCGGTCGTCTCGGTCAACGACGTCCATGTCATGGGCGCCTGGGCACGTTTCACCGGTGGCGAAGGCAAGATCCTCTATCTCGCCGACGGCAGCGGAGACTTCGCCAAGTCGGTCGGACTTGACAATGACCTTTCCGCGAACGGCATGGGGCTGCGCTCGAAGCGCTTTTCGATGATCGTCGATGACAGCAAGGTCGTGGCTCTCAATGTCGAAGCCAAGCCAGGTGTCGACGAGAGCGGGGCGGCCAAAATCCTCGAGCAGCTCTGATGCTCGACATTGTCTGGCGCGCCATCGCGATCGGCATCGGCGCCACGGTCTTCATGGACGTCTGGGCGATTATCCTCAACAAGGCGTTCGGGCTGCCGCGGCCGAATTGGGGCATGGTCGGCCGCTGGGTCCGGCATCTGCCCGAGAAGGTCTTCCATGACGATATCAGTCAGGCCGCGCCGTATACGCATGAAAAGGCGCTGGGCTGGGCATTCCACTATCTCGTCGGAATTCTCTACGGCGTGATCCTGGTCGTGCTGGCGGGAACGGGCTGGCTGGCGGCGCCGACCTTCCTGCCGGCCTTCGTTCTCGGTATCGTCACCGTCGGCGCCGGCTGGTTCCTGCTGGCGCCCGGCATGGGTGCCGGCTGGGCAGCATCCAGGACGCCCAACCCGATGCTGGTGCGCGCGCTCAACCTCGTCTCGCACACGGTCTTCGCCTTCGGCCTGTTCTCCACGGCGCTGGCGATCCGGTAGAGAACGTCAGGCGCGTCAATAGCTCTGAGTCGAGCGTCGGGGCGCGGGCTTCCTGGCCGGAGCACCAGCCTTCTGCGGCGCAGCCGCAACCGGTGCCGGCCGCGCCTGCTTCGGCTTGAACGGCGCCATGCCTTGCCTTGCCAGTTGGTCGGCGCGCTCGTTCTCCGGGTGGCCGGCATGGCCCTTCACCCAATGCCAGATAACCTTGTGGCGCCTGTTGGCCTCGTCGAGCGCCTGCCAGAGCTCACCGTTCTTGACCGGCTTCCTCTCGCCGGTCTTCCAGCCGTTCTTCTTCCAGCCATGGATCCATTTGGAAATGCCGTCCATGACGTATTTGCTGTCCGTATAGAGATCGACCGTGCAGGGCTCCTTCAGCGCATCGAGCGCGCTGATGGCGGCAAGCAGTTCCATGCGGTTGTTGGTGGTCTCGGCCTCGCCGCCCGACAGCTCCTTGGTGACGCCGTTATAGCGCAGCACCGCGCCCCAGCCGCCCGGCCCGGGATTGCCCGAGCAGGCGCCGTCGGTGAAGATCTCGATTTGCTTGTTCATGTCAGTCCGTATTCTGATGGAGACTTGATCGCCCGGTGGAAGCGCATGCGGCGGATATATTCGGTCGGATCGCGCTTCATCACTAGCCCGCCGTTGGGAATGGTCAGCCAATCATAGAGCCTGGTCAGCATGAAGCGTAGCGCCGAGCCGCGCGCCAGCATCGGCAGCGCCGCTTTTTCCTCTCCCTCAAGAGGCCTCACCGACTGGTAGCCGGCAAGCAGCGCGGCCCCTTTGGTGAGGTTGAAGGAAAAGTCCTTCTCGAAGCACCAGGCGTTGAGGCACGTGGCGACATCATAGGCATAGAGGTCGTCGCAGGCGAAATAGAAATCGATCAGCCCCGACAGCTTCTCGCCAAGGAAGAAGACATTGTCCGGGAAGAGATCCGCGTGGATGATGCCTTGTGGCAGGCGGGTCGGCCAGTTGCGCTCAAAATCCAGGAAGTCCGCGTCGACTTCGGCCGCGAGCCCCGGCTCGACCTCGTCGGCGCGGTCGCGCGACGCCGCCCAGAGCTTGCGCCAGCCGTCGATGGCAAGCGCGTTCGGCCGCTTCATCGGGAAATCCCGCCCGGCGAGATGGAGCGCGGCCAACGCCTTGCCGACCTCGCCGCAATGCGCTGCCGTCGGGCGCCTCAGCGACAGGCCCTCGAGGAAGGTGATGATGACGGCCGGCCGGCCGGCGAGCGTGCCGATGACGGTTCCGTCATGCGCGGTGACCGGAAGCGGGCAGGAAATGCCTTTTCGCGCGAGATGGCCCATCAGGCCGAGAAAAAAGGGCAGATCGGCCTTGTCGACGCGCTTCTCGTAGAGCGTCAATATGTAGGAACCGGTGGAAGCATGGACGAGAAAATTCGAGTTCTCGGTCCCTTCGGCGATGCCCTTGTAGGACAGGAGCTCGCCCACCGGATAGGCTTTCAGAAACGCGCTGAGCTCGTTTTCGTTGACGTCGGTGTAGACGGCCATCTGGGTTTACGCGGCTCCGTTGACGAAGGCCATGTCGGCCGCCGTCAGTTCGACATCGCGCAACACCCGCATCACCGGAAAATCCTCCGTTTCCGTGGCCGTGATGGCCAGATCGATGGTGACGTCGAAGCGTTGCCGGAACGCGTCGATGATCTCGTCGACGATGATTTCCGGCGCCGAAGCGCCGGCCGACAGGCCGAGCGTCGAAATCCTGCCGATCTCATTCCACGGAATTTCGGAGGCGCGCTGCACGAGAAGCGACATCGCGGCGCCCGCGCGCTCCGCCACTTCGACAAGACGCCGCGAGTTGGACGAGTTCGGCGCGCCGACGACGAGGAAAAGGTCGGCACCGGCGGCCGTCTCCTTCACCGCCTCCTGTCGGTTGGTGGTGGCGTAGCAGATGGATTCGGCGGCCGGGGCGTGAAGCTCGGGGAAACGCTCTTGCAGCGCCCGGATGATGCCGGCGGTGTCCTCGACCGACAGCGTCGTCTGGGTGACAAAGCCAAGCGCCGCCGGGTCTGCCGGCACGAAGCTTGCCGCATCGGCCTCGGTCTCGATAAGGGTCACGGCTCCTTCCGGCAACTGGCCCATCGTGCCGATCACTTCCGGATGGCCGGCATGGCCGATCAGGAGCACATGGCGGCCGAGCCGCTGGTGCCGCATCGCCTGCTTGTGCACCTTCGACACCAGCGGACAGGTGGCATCGAGGTAGAACAGGTTGCGCGCCTCGGCGTCGGCCGGCACCGATTTCGGCACCCCATGCGCGGAAAAGACGACCGGCGACTGACGATGCTCGGGCGGGATCTCGGACAATTCCTCGATGAACACCGCGCCCAGGCTCTGCAGCCCCTCGACGACGTAGCGGTTGTGCACGATCTCATGGCGGACATAGACCGGCGCGCCGTATTTCTTCAGCGCCAGCACGACGATCTGAATGGCGCGGTCGACGCCGGCGCAGAAGCCGCGCGGCTGGCAAAGCCTGATCGTCAGCGGTGGCTTTTTTTCAATCATCAAAACGGGCCGGTTCAGTCGGAAAGCTGAAGGCGAAATGAGGCGTGCACCCCTGCCCTGTCAAGAGCGGCGCTCACTCCTCCTTCGCCGGGCGGCGAAGCCTGAGGATCAGCACCGCGGCAAGGGCGGCGGCAAGGCCATACCAGGTGACGGCATATTGCAGGTGGTTGTTCGGCAGATCGATGATGGTGACGCCGCCGACCGGCAGACCGCCGGGGTTAGGAGTCTTGTCGGCATCGATGAAGAAGGGCACCAGCACGGCTCCCGCTGGCAGACCGGCGCTCGAGGCCATGACGTCGCGGTCCTTCCAGTAAAAGATGTTCTTGGCGACGTCGTTGTCGGGCAGCATCATCGAGGGTTTTTCAGGCAGCGGATTGCGGGCAAGCCCGGTCACCGTCACCGTGCCGGCGACCTCGCCCTGCTTCCGCTTGGCCGGATCCTTGAGATCGTAAGGGACGAAGCCGCGGTTGACGAGCACGAAACGGCCGTCGTCGAGCCGCAGGGGCGTGTAGACATTGAAGCCCGTGTCGCCTTCCCAAGTGGCGAAGAAATGGCGCTCGCCCTGGTGCAGGAAAGTGCCGGTTACAGTCACCGGCGTGTATTCGACATCGTGTGTGGCGGCGAATTCTTTCTCGACATCGGTCAGTGGCAAAGGTGCCGCATGGGTGCGCTTGTCGATGGTATCGATCAGCCCTTCCTTCCAGTGCAAGCGCTGGACCTGCCAGGTGCCGAGGCCGAGGAGAATGGCGAACAGGACAAGGCCGAGCCCAAGCAGCAGTGCCGAGCGCGGCCGCGAAGCGCCGGCAGTCGAGGAGGTCGCATCGCTCATTGGCCGCTGTCCAGCCTGCCTTCCGCGGCCTTCTTGGAATATTGCAGGGTGATCAGCACGCCCTTGATCAGGCGCAGCGCCGCCAGGCTCAGCACCAGCGCCAGCGGTATCCACAAAATGAAATGCAGCCAGAGCGGCGGGCTCAGCGACACTTCCATCCACAGCGCCAGGCCGACGACGATGAAGCCGATGATGAGGATCACGAAGACCGCCGGACCGTCGCCGGCATCGGCAAAGGAATAGTCGAGGCCGCAATTGTAGCAGCGCCTGCCGACGGTGAGGAAGCCGGAGAACAGCTTGCCCTCGCCGCAGCGCGGGCAGTGGCCGCGCAGCCCGGCCGAGATCGGGTCGACGGGTGGCCAGATTGCCTTGTCTTCGCTCATGTCCGCACCGTAGACCCGTTCGGTCAAAAAGATAAGGCGGCCACGTCGCCGCAGCCGCCTCGTGAACTCAATCCAAAGGGTCTCAGTGGGCTTCGATTACCGCGCCGCTCGAGGCCCAGACATAGATCGCGGTGAACAGGAACAGCCAGACCACGTCGACGAAATGCCAGTACCAGGCGGCCGCCTCGAAGCCGAAATGCTGCTTCGGGGTGAAATCGCCCCGCATCGCCCGGATCAGGCAGACGAGCAGGAAGATGGTGCCGATGATGACGTGGAAGCCGTGGAAGCCAGTCGCCATGAAGAAGGTGGCGCCGTAGATCGAGTCCTTGAAGCCGAACGGAGCGTGCATGTACTCGTAGGCCTGCACCATGGTGAACAGCATGCCGAGGCCGACGGTCAGGATCAGGCCGTTGATCAGGCCCTTGCGGTCGCCGTGCAGCAGCGAGTGGTGCGCCCAGGTCACCGTCGTGCCCGACAGAAGCAGGATGATGGTGTTGTAGAGCGGCAGGTGGAAGGGATCGAGAACCTCCAGACCTTTTGGCGGCCAAACGCCGCCCGTGAAAGTGGTGCGGGCATATTGCGCGGCCTCGCCCGGGAATAGGCTGGCGTCGAAGAAGGCCCAGAACCAGGCGACGAAGAACATCACCTCGGAGGCGATGAACATGATCATGCCGTAGCGCAGGTGCAGCGAAACGACGCGCGTGTGGTGACCCTCATGCGCTTCCTTGATGGTGTCCGACCACCAGGCGAACATCGTGTAGAGCACGATGATCAGGCCGATGAAAAACAGCCACGGATTGGCGATGTTGTGGCCGAAGATTGGGAAGCTGCCGGCCTTCAGATACTGCATCAGGCAAACGCCGCCGACGGCCGTGACCAATGCGCCGATCGAGCCCAGGAAAGGCCAAGGGCTGGGATTGACGAGATGGTAGTCGTGGTTCGGTTTTGCGTGCGCGTCTGCCATATCAACCCCCGAGGCTTGCTTCGGAATCTGGAACTTTGTTGCTGCTGCCAGCGGCCGGCGCGGACGACGCGACTGGCTGCTTCTTTTCGACCGGGAACATGGTGTAGGACAGGGTGATGGTCTTCAAGTCCTTCAGTTCCGGCACGTTGACGATGTCTGGATCGACATAGAACACGACCGGCATGTCCAGCGTCTCGCCGGGCTTCAGCGTCGTGTCGGTGAAGCAGAAGCACTCCACCTTGTTGAAATAGGCGCCGGCCATTTCCGGCTGCACGTTGAAGGAGGCGCGCCCGGTGATGGGGCGATCGAACTTGTTAGTGGCGCTGTAATGCGCCTGCGTGGTCTCGCCGATCTTGATCGTCACCGAGCGCGCGACGGGCTCGAACTGCCACGGAATGCCGTTGGTGTTGGCGTCGAAGCGGATGGTGATATCGCGGTCGAGCACGCGACCGGCATATTGCTTCTCGGCGCGCTGCGTCGTGCCGCCATAGCCGGTGACCTGGCAGAACATCTTGTAGAGCGGGACCGCCGCATAGGCCATGCCGACCATGCCGGTGAAGAAGGCAAGGCAGACCGCCACGACGATGCGGTTGCTGTTCTTCCCGATGGGTCCGGTCTCGCCGCTCATCGCCGCCTCACATCAAATTCGTCGGTATCAGGCCGGAGGCATGGTGGCCGAAGCGCACGATGGTGGCGATGTAGAAGATGATGACGAGCGCGGCCAGCGCGACGCCGATGGCAACGGAGCGGCTGCGCCGCGCCTTCCGCTGGCGTTCGGTCAAGGTGACCAGTTCGAGGTTCTTATCGGCCACGATCATGCTCCCCCCATGACGAGGGCACGCCCGACCACGCTGTCGACGAGATAGGCGGCAAAGATTGCGAAGAGATAGAGCAGCGAAAAGCCGAACAGCGCCTTGGCCGGCTTCATCGCGCGGTCGGCATCGCTCATGCCCAGCACCTTCCAGGCATACCAGACGAAGCCCAGGCCGAGCAGAACGGAAACCGCGCCATAGGCGGCGGTGGTGTAGCCGAGCAGCCATGGCAAGACGCCGACCGGCGCCAGGATCAGCGCGTAGGCAAAGATCTGGCGGCGGGTCGAGGCGTGTCCGGCGACGTTCGGCATCATCGGAATGCCGGCGCGGGCGTAGTCGTCCGACTTGAACAGCGCCAGCGCCCAGAAATGCGGCGGAGTCCAAAGGAAAATGATCAGGAAAAGAATCAGGCTTTCGAGGCTGACCGATCCGGTCACCGCCGCCCAGCCGATCACCGGCGGGATGGCGCCGGCGGCGCCGCCGATGACGATGTTCTGCGGCGTCCAGCGCTTTAGCCACATCGTGTAGATGACGGCGTAGAAGAAGATGGTGAAGGCAAGAAGCGCCGCCGACAGCCAGTTGATGAGCACGCCCAGCGTCATCACCGACAGCGCGGAGAGCACGAGGCCGAAGCTCAGCGCCTCACCCGGCGTGACGCGCCCGGCCGGCACCGGACGGCTCGCTGTCCTGGTCATCACCGCGTCGATATCGGCGTCGTACCACATGTTGAGCGCGCCCGAGGCGCCGGCGCCGATGGCAATCGCCAGGATCGCGATCACCGCCAGCAGCGGATTGATGGCGACCGGCGCCGCGACCATGCCGACAAAGGCCGTGAAGACGACCAGCGACATCACGCGCGGCTTGAGGAGGGCGAAGAAATCGCCCGCGGTGGCTTCCGACATGCGAAAGCCAACTTCCTCCATCAATTTGTGGTCGGCAAGGGCCATGCGTACTTAAAGTCCATTATTCCGTTGGCCAAGACCGCCGGGCGAGCAGGCGGTCCTGTATCTGCGGCCTTACTTGATCTTCGGCAGCTGTTCCCACTGGTGGAACGGCGGCGGCGACGGCAGCTGCCATTCGAGCGTGGTGGCACCCTCGCCCCACGGATTGGCGCCCGCGACGCGCTTCTTCTGGAAGGCCTCGAACACGCCATAGAGGAAGATCGCAACGCCGACGGCGGCGATGTAGGAGCCGTAGGACGAGATCATGTTCCAGCCGGCAAACGCATCCGGATAGTCGACAGTGCGGCGCGGCATCCCGGCAAGGCCGAGGAAGTGCTGCGGGAAGAAGATCAGGTTGACGCCGACGAATGTGACCCAGAAGTGGGTGTTGGCGATCACCGGCGAGTACATGTAGCCGGTCATCTTCGGGAACCAGTAGTACCAGCCGGCGAAGATGGCGAACACGGCGCCCAGCGACAGCACGTAGTGGAAGTGGGCGATCACGAAATAGGTGTCGTGCAGCGAGCGGTCGAGGCCGGCATTTGCCAGCTGAACGCCGGTGACGCCACCGATCGTGAACAGGAAGATGAAGCCCAGCGCCCACAGCATCGGCGGCTTGAAGGAGATCGAGCCGCCCCACATCGTGGCGATCCAGGAGAAGATCTTCACGCCCGTCGGAACCGCGATGACCATGGTGGCGAACACGAAATAGCGCTGCGTGTCGAGCGACAGGCCGGTCGTGTACATGTGGTGCGCCCAGACGATGAAGCCGACGGCGCCGATCGCGACCATGGCGTAGGCCATGCCGAGATAGCCGAAGACCGGCTTCTTCGAGAAGGTCGAGACGATATGGCTAACGATGCCGAAGCCCGGCAGGATCAGAATGTACACCTCGGGATGGCCGAAGAACCAGAACAGGTGCTGGAAGAGCAGCGGGTCGCCGCCCTGGTCCGGCACGAAGAAGGCGGTGCCGAAGTTGCGATCGGTGAGCAGCATGGTGATGGCGCCCGCCAGGACCGGCAGCGACAAGAGCAGCAGGAAGGCCGTGATCAGCACCGCCCAGGCGAACAGCGGCATCTTGTGCATGGTCATGCCAGGCGCGCGCATGTTGAAGATGGTGGTGATGAAATTGATCGCACCGAGAATCGACGAGGCGCCGGCGATGTGGAGCGACAGAATCGCAAGGTCCATCGCGGGACCCGGCTGGCCGGATGTCGAGAGCGGCGGATAGATCGTCCAGCCGCCGCCGACGCCGAAGGCGCCGGGCGCGCTCGGTACGAACATCGAGCCGAGCAGCAGGAGGAAGGCCGGCGGCAGCAGCCAGAAGGAGATGTTGTTCATGCGCGGGAAGGCCATGTCCGGCGCGCCGATCATGATCGGCACCATCCAGTTGGCGAAGCCGCCGATGAGCGCCGGCATCACCATGAAGAAGATCATGATCAGGCCGTGCGCGGCGCCGAAGGCATTGTACATGCTCTTGCCGCCATCGATGGCGGCATCACCCTGCATGCCGTAGACCATCTGCGCCAGACCGCTGAAGATCTGGATGCCCGGCTCCTGCAGCTCCATGCGGATGGCGACCGAAAGCGCGCCGCCGATAATCCCGGCCATGATCGCGAAGATCAGGTAGAGCGTGCCGATGTCCTTGTGGTTGGTCGAGTAGACCCAGCGGACCCAGCCATGCGGCCTGTGGTCGTGGTGGTCGTGAGCTGCAGCCTCTGCCATATTCCGCTCCGTTCCCTAATTCTTGCTAACCCGCGGCGTCAGTTGCCGGCGGCCGCTACCTTGTTGGTACCGTCGATCTCGGCCATCAGCGCCTTGTTGGCGGCGGGCACGTCGGTCTTGGCCGTCTCCAGCCAGGTCTTGAACTGCGCGTCGGAGACGACGCGAACCGCGATCGGCATAAAGGCGTGATCCTTGCCGCAGAGCTGCGAGCACTGGCCGTAATAGAGGCCTTCCTTCTCCGCCTTGAACCAGGTCTCGTTGGTGCGGCCGGGCACGGCATCCATCTTGATGCCGAAGGACGGCACGGCGAAGGAGTGGATGACGTCGGTGGCGGTGATCAGCACACGGGTCATGGTGTTGACCGGCACCACCAGCTCATTGTCGACGGCGAGCAGGCGCGGATAGAGGTTGCGGTCTTCCTTGCCGGCCTTGGCGCGGTCACCGTCCTGCAGGATCGCCGAGTTGAAGGAGAAGCTCTTGTCGACCTGGTATTCGTAGTCCCAATTCCATTGGTTGCCGGTCGCCTTGACGGTCAGCTTGGCTTCTTCCGGCGGGGTATACTGCGCGGTGAGCAGTTGGAACGAGGGGATGGCGATGAGCAGCAGCACGATGACCGGGCCGACGGTCCAGATCACCTCGATCAGCGTGTTGTGGCTGGTCCGGGAAGGAACCGGGTTGGCGCTCGCGCGGAACCGCAGGATGACATAGGCGAGCAGGACCAGCACCAGCAGGGTGATGACCACGATGAATACGAAGGTGTAGTTTCCGAACCATTCGATTTGCCGCATCATGTCGGTCGCAGGCGCCTGGAAGGCGGTTTCCCATGGCCGCGGCTGATCCGCATAGGCGGATGCGCTGGAGAGGAGCGTGCCCGCGGCCGCAGCACCTGCCAGAAGTCTGGCGCTTGCCATGAATTTTCTCATCGCCCTCTCGTCTCCCACTTCCTGCAATCGGATCGCACCAGTAACGAACGACGCCGGGATGGGGAATCCCGGTCTGTCCCTAAGGTGGTTCAAACCATACTCTATTTCCCTCCGCAAGGAAGGAGCGGGCGAAACCGTGCGGCATTTTTGCGCGCAGCCCGAAGGGCATCCCCGACCATCGCCGCCCCCGCGCCGGGTGGTCGCAATTCGGGCGAATTTGCTCTGGAAAAGCGCGTAATTGCCGGTATCTGGGCGGGCTGGCGACGGTCTCGTCCTTTACTTGGCCTTGGCGCAGCTTAAAGTGCCGTGATTCGCAATGGAGCCGTTATGACTTCCTGGCTTTCGACACCCTTGGCGAAGGTTATCTTCCTTGCCGCCTCGCTTAGCGCCAGCGTGGCGAACGCCGCGCCGCCGCAGACCGCGGCGCCGCCCAGCGGCACGGTCAAGTCGACGCATGGCGCGTGGTCGATCATCTGCGACACGCCGGCCGGCGCGACCTCCGAACAATGCGTGATGATGCAGAACGTCGTCGCCGAGGACCGTCCGGAAATGGGGCTTTCCGTCGTGGTGCTGCGCACCGCCGACAACAAGGCGGAGATCCTGCGGGTGCTGGCACCACTAGGCGTGCTCTTGCCCAACGGGCTCGGCCTCAATGTCGACGGCAAGGACATCGGCCGCGCCTATTTCGTGCGCTGTTTCCAGGACGGCTGCTACGCGGAAGTGATCCTCGAGAAGCCGCTGCTCGACACGCTGAAGAACGGCACGTCGGCCACCTTCATCGTCTTCCAGACGCCGGAGGAAGGCATCGGCATTCCCGTCGATCTGAAGGGATTCGCCGAAGGCTTCTCGGCTCTGCCCTAAGTCCAGCGGCGGCAACGCGGCCGCCAGTCGGCGCGCGGCGATGACGATCGCGTGTGAAGGCCGGCGATTGTCTTGACCTCACTTCGCCCCTACATCGGGGGAATGCGAAACCGCCAGCGGACAGCCCTGCCATGAACAGCCTGATCGGCCAATTCGACATTTCCGACGACCGCGTCAAAGAGATCGTCGCTGATACCATCAAGGGCGCCGACGACGGCGAACTGTTCCTCGAATACAGCGAGAACGAAGCGCTGATGTTCGACAACGGCCGGCTGAAGACGGCGAATTTCAACACCGACCAGGGTTTCGGGCTGCGCGCCGTCGCCGGCGAGGCGAGCGGCTATGCCCATTCGAGCGACCTGTCGGAAGCCTCGCTGCTGCGCGCCGCCGATGCCGTCTCCGCGGTCAAGGGCGGCTATTCCGGAACGCTTGCCGCAGCGCCCGCGCGCACCAATCGCCACCTTTACGGCGACGAGAATCCCATCCCCTCGCCCAGTTTCGAGGCCAAGGCGAAGCTGTTGCAGGAGATCGACGCCTGGCTGCGCGCCGCCGATCCGCGCGTGCGCCAGGTGACGGCTTCGCTCGCCGCCTCCTGGCAGCATGTCGAGATCGTGCGCGGCGACGGCCAGGTGGTGCGCGATATCCGCCCGCTGGTCAGGATGAACGTCTCGGTGGTGGTCGGCGATGGCGACCGCCAGGAGAGCGGCTCCTACGGAATGGGCGGCCGCAAGAGCTTTGGCGAGTTCCTCACCGAGGAGAGTTGGAAGCACGCCGCGCGCGAGGCGCTGCGACAGGCGCTGGTCAATCTGGAGGCCGTTCCGGCGCCGGCAGGCACATTCGACATCGTGCTTTCCAGCGGCTGGCCGGGCGTGATGCTGCACGAGGCTGTCGGCCATGGCCTCGAGGGCGACTTCAACCGCAAGAAAACATCCGCCTTCGCCGGCCTGATGGGCAGCCAAGTAGCGGCAAAGGGCGTCACCGTCGTCGATGACGGCACCATCGCCGAGCGGCGCGGCTCGCTTACCGTGGACGACGAAGGCACGCCTTCGGCGCGCAATGTGCTGATCGAGGACGGCAAGCTGGTCGGCTACATGCAGGACCGCCAGAATGCGCGGCTGATGGGCATGAAGGCGACCGGCAACGGCCGGCGCGAAGGCTATGCCCACCAGCCGATGCCGCGCATGACCAACACCTACATGACCTCGGGCGATACCGCGCCGGAAGAGATCATCGCCTCGGTCAAGAACGGCATCTATGCCGTCTCTTTCGGCGGCGGCCAGGTCGACATCACCTCAGGCAAGTTCGTGTTCGGCTGCACCGAGGCCTACATGATCGAGGACGGCAAGGTGACGCAGCCGATCAAGGGCGCAATGCTGATCGGCAACGGGCCCGACGCCATGCACCGCGTCACCATGGTCGGCAATGACATGAAACTCGACAACGGCATCGGCATGTGCGGCAAGGCCGGACAGGGCGTGCCGGTCGGGGTCGGCCAGCCGCATCTGAGGATGAACCAGATGACGGTGGGCGGCACCAGGGTTTGAGCACGCTCAATCCGGCAGGTTTGAATAGCACTCCGCCGCTTGAGTATCTTACCTGTGTCTTACACGGGGTAAGCTTGCGATGGCTGGTGCCGAAAAACTCATAACCACCGTCTCGACCAAGGGACAAGTGATCCTCCCCAGCGCGATCCGGAAACGGAGGGACTGGGGTGCGGGCACACGTCTGCAGGTCGAAGACACACCAGACGGTGTTCTTCTGAAGCAAGTGCCGGCCTTCACCCCGACGCGACCGGAAGACGTGGTTGGCCTGCTGCCGCACCGCGGCAAGCCGAAGACGCTTGAAGAGATGAACGCGCGTGTCTTTGCCGAAGCGCGGCGGCGCCATGCTCGCAATTGATCCCAACCTTGTCGTCAGATACCTGACGAACGACCATCCTGAACGGTCACCTCGATCCGGCCGGAAAGCTCATACCTAGCTACCCGCCGGAGCGCGAACACAATCGTGTTAGCAGATTATTAATTGTTCAATTGCTTTGGCCGACGCTTCCGACTTAACTATCAGCAGTCTTCTCGTTGCGGTGGTGTTGGCAGTGCTGCGTTCCCCTGGCGTCCTGACCTCTTCATTCCTCCTTGGCCTTTGCTCATTGATCGGTGTGACGTCGCTTTGCGTCGACACTGCGGCGGCGCAGTCGACATTGTTCAAGCGGCCATCGAGTCCGGTCGACCTGCGCTCCGCCACAGTTGGAGGACGTACCAGCGTCCCTTATGGCTGGATCGATTTCTGCCACCGCCGGCCGAAAGAGTGCAAAGTGCCTGCCCTGCAGCCGGCGAACGTCAAGCTGACCGCACAGAACATGCGAACCCTCAAGCGCATAAACCAGAAGGCGAACCGCGCCATCAAGCCCGTCAGCAACTATGATCACTGGGGCACGATGATGGACCACTGGGACTATCCGGTGGACGGCAAGGGCGACTGCAAGATCTACGCGCTCTACAAGCGCAAGCTTCTCATGGAAGCGGGATTTCCCCGCCAGGCGCTGCTGATGACGGTGGTGCGCGACCTGAACAACGAAGGCCACACCATCCTGACCGTGAAGACCGACAAGGGCGATCTCGTGCTCGACAATCTGGTCGACGAAGTCCGGCCCTGGAACGCGACCGGCTATTATTTCCTGAAGCGCCAGTCGCAGCAGAACCCGAATATTTGGGTATCGATCAATCAGCGCGGCGGCACGTCGAAAACCTGACGGATGCCGCCAGGCTCAACCGAGCGGCCTCGACAGCCGAGGCATTCCGCTTTTGACGGTTGATACGCGCGGACCGGCGCCTCTGCCTTGCACGTTCATGGCCGAAAAATCGGCTCGCAGAGGTACGCGCCGGCCTACTGGTTGCAGGCCGGCTCGCCCTGCTGTCCGCAAGAGAGCTTCTTCTTGCGCTGCGGCTTCTCCCGGGGGACACTCCGCTCTTGCATCTGCGGCCTCGGCTGCGAACGCAATTCCGAGCGAGGCTCCGATCTCTGCCGCCGCAGCACCTGCTCGTTAGGCCTTTCCTGCCTGAACTGGCGCTGCGCATTCTGGTTCGGCCTGTTGACCTTGAAGTTGCGCTGGACGGTGACATCCCGGCCGGCGGAACCTTCTTCGTTCTGCAGCCGGCGCACCGTCCTGCGTCTGTCGTTCCCGCTGGCCGAGCCCTGATTCTCGTCGGAGAACACGGTCGGATTGTTCCTCCTGAGCCGCTTCTGCACGGCCGGTCCATTGTCGGTTGGCCCAGCACTAACGCTCGGCAGTCTGCGGAACTTCTTGCTCTTGGCCGAGCCCTGGTTGTCACCGGAGAACACGTCGGGATTGTTCTTTCTGAGCCGCTCGCGCACGCTCGGCCGGTTCTCGGCCGGCATCCGGTTGACGGTAAGCAGCTTGCGGACCTTCCTGCCCTTGTCGCTCGCGGCGGCCGAACCTTGTTCGTTCGGTTCGACCACGGACTGGCCTGCGGACAAATCCTTGCGCGTCAGCTTCCTCGGCTTGCCACCGCTCCGTTCGGATAAAGCCTTGGGATTGTTCTGCCTGAACTTCTCCCGCGCGCTCTGCCCGTTGTCGGCCGGCGTGCCGTTGACGGCGGGCAGGTTGCGGAGCTTTTTGCCCCTGTTCCGATCCGTGTCCTGCTTCCCGGTCCGGTCAGGACCGGCATTTCCGATCGCCTCTTGGTTGCCGCCCGAGACGCCTTGCCTGCCGGGTTGCCTCTTCAACTTGTTGCCGGGCAAGTTCTGGCCGTCGGGCGCCGGCTTGCCGTTGACCAGCGGCAGCCTCTTGCCATCGGCTCCAGGCAAAGCGTGTTCGGTTGAGAGCTTGCCGGTTCTGGACGAGGTCTCCGGCGAGGTGTCAGGCTGCTGGCGCTGGATAACACGCTGACCAGGCTTCGGCGGCAGGGCGCCCTGTTGCTGCTGATTGGATGTGGCCTGACGGAACTTGGCCGCCCTCTTCTGCAGAAGCGGCGGCAGGGGAACCTTGGCCGCCAGCGCATCGGCGCGGCCACCAACGGCGCCTTCCATCGTTTTCCGGGCTGTACGGCGGTCAAGCTGAACACCGGCGCTCGGCTGCGCGGCCCGATCGATGGTCTCGTTTTTGATCGTCGTGTTGATGGTGTTGATGACCGTCGTGTTGTGGATGTTGTTGAAGATGATGGCGTTCGGCGGCGGCACGACGTGGCGCGGCGGGTTGATGAATACGGGGATCGGCACGAATACCGGCGTCGGCAGGACGAACACTTCGACCGGCGGCGGAGGTGGCGGAAGCACGATGAAATCCGGCGGCGGCGGCGGCAGGAAGACCACCGTGATCGGCGGCGGCGGTTCGAAGTCGAAATCGGGATCGTCGAAATAGAGCACCGGACGGTCGATATAGATGATTTCCTCCTCCGGCGGCGGCGGCAAATCATACTCATAGACGGTGAACTCCTCCGGCGGCTCCAGGACAGCGTCGAAATGTTCGAGCCGCCGTCGTGCGTCCCAGGCATGCGGACCACGCGGATAGCGCCGCAGATAAGACCAGTAGGCTTCCGGCGTGTCCTCGAGCCAGGTCTCGCGCCAGGTGATCGCCTCGCGCCGCGCAGCGACAATGGCGCGCACGCGCTTAGCCATCGGATCGTGTGGATAGGCGACGAGGAAATCCTCGTAGCCGCGCATCGTGTCGCGGTCGAGAGCCGCGATATAAGCGTCTCGAGCGTCGAAATCCTGGATCGCCCTGGTCCGATTGGAGCGGGATTCGGCCTCCGAAACCTTGGGCGCGGGCGCGTCCGCGGCACGGTCGAAGAAGACGAAAGGCGCGGTGATCTTCGAGGCATGCCACGGAACTTCCGCGCCTTGCGTCATGTCGTTGACGCGCAGCCGCGTGCGGTCGAACACCTCGTCAAGCGACAACCCGCCCTCGCGTATCATTTCGGCGAGCGCCTGAGCATAGGCGCCGTAAGGGCCCTTGCCTTCCGGCGCGACCGTTCCCGGAGCCGCGTTGAACGCAATCAGCATGTTCGGGTCGGGATCGACAAGCGCGAGACCACCGGCCAGGGGCTGGCTCATCTTGGGCAAGGCATCAGGCCGCGCCGCGTCGAGCACGACGATGTTTACCTTCGTCGGCAATCCGGCCAACGACCGGGTGACATCGGAGAGCCGCATTGCCTGAAGCGGCACGTCGGCTGGACTGGCGATCTGGGCATCGACCGGAAGAAAGTAGTTCTCCCCCTCGAACTGCACGCCGTGGCCGGCAAGATAGACGAAGACGACCGCGTCGGGACCGGCGGCGGAAACCTTGCCGAGAAAATCGCGCAGCGCGCCGCGCAGCGAGTCCTGATCGACATCGCGCGCGCCGACGACGTCGAACCCTGCCGCCTGCAGGGTCTGCGCGATCAGGCCGGCGTCATTGGCGGCAGTCGCGAGCTCGCCGGACTGATAGGCGCCGTTGCCGATGACGAAGGCGAGACGTTTTTGCTCTTGCGCGAGCGCACCGGTCGCGGACGCGGCGCCAAAAGCGATGAGAACGATGAGGCTGAGGAATTTTAGAAGCGTCTGCATGGCAATGCGCTGTCCGTTATCCGCCATCCGCCATCCGCTTATTTCAGTAACGCCGAAAGAGCAGGAATGTTTCCCTAACAGCGCAAAACTAAGACCTGCAAGAAGGCGGCTTTAGGGCGCAAATTTCGGAAAAGAGAGGCTTCAAGTTTCTTGCGAACCGGCTCTCGCGGACTACCGGCGCCGCTTCGGCTTCTCCAGCAGCGCGACGGCCTCGACATGCGGCGACCACAGGAACTGGTCGATCGGCGTCACGCTCTTCAGTTGATAGCCGCCGTCGATGAGGATGCGCAGATCCCGCGCCAGCGTCGTCGGATTGCAGGAGACGGCCGCGACCAGCGGCACGTCTGAGCGGGCGATCTGCTTGGACTGATCCTCCGCGCCGGCGCGCGGTGGATCGAAGACGAGGCCGTCGAAGCCGCTCAACTCCTTGAAGGTCAGCGGCCTGCGGAAGAGGTCGCGACGCTCGCTGGTCACGCGCTTCAAGCCGCTGGCGAAGCGGAAAGCACGGTCGAGCGCGGCCAGCGCTGGGGCGTCTCCCTCCACGGCATGCACTTCCGACTTCGCCGCCAGCCGGAGCGCGAAGCTGCCGCAGCCGGCGAACAGGTCGGCGATCTTCTTGACACGCGACAGGTGCTGGCAGACGAGACCGGCCATCGTCTGCTCGGCGGCCTCCGTCGCCTGAAGAAAGGCGCCGGGCGGCAGGGCGACGGCGACCGAGCCGAACTGCACCACCGGCTTCTTC